>JANMSG010000655.1:0-5447 GCA_031389065.1 Acidobacteriota bacterium
GCTTGTCCCTGCCCGAATCGTGCGTCAGCACGATGGTATTAATTTTGCTTCGCAAAATCCGGGCAGGGACAAGCCCTGCCCCTACTTCTCTCCATCAGCGCTTTGATTCAACTCATTGCTCGAGCTTTTTCAACATGGTGATCGCACCATTATTTTGCGGATTGAGTTCCAGTGATTTCTTGTAGTTGAGAATGGCAAGCTCTTTATTACCATTGACCATATAGGCTTCTGCAAGGCTGTCATAGACATTGAACGACTGTGGATACAACTCCACATTGACCTTGAACACCGCAATCGCTTCGGCAATTTTCTTTTCCTGTAGCAACGTATAGCCAAGCATATTGAGGCGATTTTCTGAGACGACATTAATATTTGGCGTCTCTTTTTTTATCTTTCTGTATGCCTCTATGGCTTCATTGGTCTTGCCCGCCATCAGCAACTCGTAAGGCACTAAGACATCTTTTGCGATCAGACTGGCTTGCACTTCCCCTTGATTGAAACGGATCTTTAGCGCCTCAACTTTTCCGCCTGCGTTCCTGGCAAAAGTGTAACGAGTGTTTTGATCCGCTCTGATGAACTCGCTTTCAGAAATCGCCAGCAGTTCAAATCTCGCTTCCGCTGTCGGCTGGGCAAAAAGTTTGGCGCCCTCTCTGTTGATGGTTAAGACCCTGTCAGGGCTGACCAGGAAACGCCCCGGATATTCATCCAGCTTGCTGGCATCCAATGAAACCACATCGAGGGGTTGCGGCAGAAAATCTTCCCACTGATATTCCTTCGCCACACTTCTGAATATCTCATTAATGATGTCGCCATTGTCGGAATTCACCATGACGACAACACCATAGCCCTTATCTTTATGCACCAACAATCCGGCTCTGAAACCTTCATCGGCGCCGCCGTGCCCAAAGTAGATGGCGTTGCCGTGTTTCTCTGTAAAGAAGCCCATGCCAACGTTGTCGGACATGAAAGGCGTGACCATCTTCGCTATGGTCTCTTTGGCAAGCACTTTATTGGATTTGCCCTGCAAGGAAAGCTGAGCCTCTATGGCGAACTTCGCCAAATCTGTAGGCGTTGTCCAGAGTCCCGCCGCAGCCATCTCCGGATAGACGTGTATCTTGCCTTCGACAACCTTGCCGTCTCTTCTATAGCCAGAGGCAGCTTTCTTTCTTATCGCATCAGGCAAGGGTTGACTGTAGGTGCTACTGGTCATCCCCAGCGGTCCCAAAACAGTTTCCTGGGCGATTTGAGGATAAGGCTTTTTTTCAATATCCATAATCGCCAATTGCGCGATGGTTGAGCCGCCGCCTGAATATCTGAATTTTGTTCCGGGCTCCATATCAACGCGAACCGCAGCCGTATTGGCAGGTTGCGTTCCATCTAAAACTTCCGGCAGAGTCGGTATCTTTTTGCCGACAGCGTAGCCGGGAAACCCGTGAACTGTGAGGCCGCCTGTGTGACTCAAGAGATTGGCGAGGGTGACTTTTTTCCTGGCGGTGAAGTCGTTGTCGGGGAGTTTCCAGGAGGTCAGCTTATTATTGATATTTTCATCGAGCGCGATCTTTCCCTGCTCAACTTTCTTCAAAGCCACCATCGCGGCGACAGGCTTGCTAATCGAGCCCGCTTGAAACAGCGTCTCCGTAGTTACAGGTTCGCTGGTTTCCAGGTCTTTCACACCGTAGCTGCGCGCCCACTCGACTTTGAAATCATTGATGATGGCGATGCTTGCGCCCGGAATCTTGTAATGTTTCATGCGCTCCTGAATTGTCCATCCAGGGTTTCCCTTAATCAGAACTGAGGATAACAGCCCTTGCTCTACGCGTTGTATTCGAGACGCGACAGGCGATTGCCCTTGAGCCATTTGTGAAAAAACAAGAACAAAAAGCAGGATTTTGGAAAACGCTGATCTCATAAGCTCCTCCATACGGAAAGTGAAGATAGGCGGCACAAAGGCTGGCACCACAGGGTAGGTGATAATATACCTGAAAAAGTTGCTCTTGTTGAAGGTGGAGTTATGTCTTCGATATTGAACTACAGGTTCCGATGGCAACTTTGCCAAACTTGTCCTGTGTGATGGATGAATCGCCGATTACATAAAAGGTCTACTCTCGTTTTGTTTCGTGAATTTTGATTGTGTTAAGACTCGCCTTAGCTGGCAGACTTGTTCGCTTTGACTATTGTCCACAAGAATAACAATCGTGGAGCTACGACAGTGCCCCGGTTTATTGTGTCAACCGTGCGGCTCTGACTCGCTTCAATTGAAAGGGTGTTGATTTTTAATAGACCAGGCATACGCCACGCCACTCGCCCGCCGTATTGCATAGAAAGCAGGTCGCCGGTCACAAAATTTATGCCGATATGCGAGCTCATCTGATTCACTGTGATCAGCGGAATGATCTGCAAGCCCAGGCGCTGCCACGCGAGCACAGGCTGAATGTATGTGGAAACGGCGCGCGATCTGCCAGCGCTGAACCTGTCTCCCACCATCCAGTTGATGCTGAAATTCGACTGAAGCTGAAACAAGGGATTCGGATTCCAATTGCCGCTCAGGTTGAGTGACGAAATTTGGTTGCTCTGACGGCGATTCACGCGGTCTTCAAGCCAGTTGCGCAGCCCTCCGGCAGTCAGGCTCAACTTGCCGAATCTCTGCATGACAGAAAGGTTCAGTCCTGTGCGACGTTGATTCGTTTTGTTGAGTTGCAGATTATTCATTTCGCCAGACGGGCTTGCTTCTTGAGACCTGCCAGCCGTCGTCAGCGCCACATTGCCGCCAATTGCAAGTGTGGTTGTGGGGGTCACTTCTTTTGCCCATCCAAGCGTCATATGGTGAAGCGAAGTGGTCGGGTGATCCTTGCTGCGTAGGTCGCTTTGCAGAAATTGGTAGTTCGCCGTGAAACTCCCGATAGGTGTCTGCTTCATGATTGCAGAGTCAAGGCCGCGCCTGTCGCTTGCACTCATCTGGGCGAACGCAGCGTTGACCGGCGCGGCGTAATTGGGTGACACGTCTCTATACGCGAGGCTCAGATTCATCCCCTGTAGGTTCAACGAGACACCTGTTCTGAAAGCTTTGCCCGAAAAAGAATCCACCAGTGGCGTGTTGAGATGGTTGGCTGATTGCGAGTATTCCCAAGCCCATTGCCAGCTTTTCCCCAGAGACAGCAAAAATACCGCGCCGCTTGCGTCGCCTGACATCGGAGCGCCGAAGGCGTCAAAGAGTTGGGCATTCGCGTTATTGGCATCAATGCCGCCTGGCGCATTATGGTTTGCGCCTTCTGCGCCGAGCCACATCAAGCGAAAGGTCGCACGCCCTGCAGGCAGAGGAGCCTGGTAGCTTGCGGCGCGGAGAGCTTGTTTTTGCGCCAGCGCGCCAACTTCACCGGAAACTCTGCCGTTGGCATCCGTATAGAGCGAGAACGTGCCGATGGGCGCGCGAAACGTTCCTTCAACCGCTTGTCTGGGAACCGAGAGCGTGATGAATTCGGCGTTCGCAAAAGTCTGCGGCGCTATGATTCCAAAGCGCGCGTCGGCGGCCCAGCTTTTTCGCTCATACCCGACGCGAAAAACGTAGTCGTTGAACTGGCCTATGGCGTGTTGTGGCTGAGGATGAATAAGCAGATTGAGCAAGCCGCTGCCGTTCATCTCAACACGGAACCCTTTGTGATGCAGGCTGGACTGCGCAGCAATGGATAAAACGCTCGTTCCCGCCAGCCCATCCGAAACCATCTGCGTGTTTGATGCAACTTCAAAATTGAGCAGACGACTCGCGCCTGCCTCAGCCTCAGATGCAACCGTATTAGGCGCGGCTTGAGAATCGGCTTCCGCGCTTGCTTCCCGATTGCCGGAACTTGTAGAACCAGTCTCTGCTTTTTGCTGAACGGCGGACTCCCATTTCTCTGTTTTCAGACCATCGGCTACTGTAGCATAGCCTTCTTGATATTGAACCAGCCGTGCCGATGTTTCGGCACCGCCAGGCGCTGCGCCTGGCGTCTGAACGTTGGCGTCATTTGACGTTTTCGTGATGCGCCGCATCTGGGCAGGCTGGCGCGGCGAGCCTGAACTTTCTATGACGCGTACAGTCCAGTACAACTCTCCTTCAGGCAGGCTGCTCCAGATTTCTTTCGGCACCTGCCACTCGGTGTCTCCCGCATCGTGCCACTTCTTAATCGTTCGCGCTGAAGATTTGGACGAGAAACCGACCTGATACTTTGCCGCGCCCGCAACCATGGCCCAGCGAAGCAGCGGCGGCGCACTGGATTTGAAACCAGCACCCGTAGCCGGAGCAAGCAAGCGAAGCAACCGCCAATCGCCGGGATTGATAACGATCTGGAGAGCAGGCGAGGCAAGAGTTCCGGGACTGGTGATGCGTAGCTCAAGCGTATGCGCCCCAAGCATCGCCGTCGGAAGCGGCTGTGATGCCTTGAGCGTCACACGCTCGCCTCCGGTCATCGCCACGGCGAATTGCTCGAAGACCTGTCCATCAAGCAACCACTGCCCTGTCACAGTCCCTGTTCCGCTGCCGCCGAGCAGCGCTTCGGCGAAGAGTTCTTCGCCTTGCGCGGCGACTGTGCCGCTACGCGGATGAGTGATTGCCAGACTGCGCACGGCAAGCGGCGCAGCAAGTGATGAGGCGGATGCTATGCGCAGCGGCTTTGCTGTGTTGGAGCCACCAGTCGTCGTGTTGGATTGATCGGGATTGACCACGTTTACAAAGCGCAGGCTGGTAGCCGCACGGTCGCCGACGCTGACGACAGCAATCATCGTCTTGTCGTTGATGTAAGACAGGCTTTCAAGCGCTATGTCGGTTGACGCGGCAAGCGAGCCTGCTGATTCGGAAATGATGACTCTGGCGCCTGGCTTAAAGTTATATCCGACGAGTACCATCTGCGCCTGACGCGCACCCTGTGCTAAGACGCTTGCTGAAATGCTTGCGAGCGCAGGCTGCGTCGGCGGCTGAGCGGTAATGCTCAATGGCAGCGCGTTTGAGTGATCGCCGTGGGGATTGACAACGGTAATTGAAACCGCGCCGGGCGTCTGCGCAATTGACAAAGGGACGATGGCAAACAACTGCGAAGGAGTGACGAAGGTCGTGCGCAGGCTGTTGCCATTCAACTCCACGATTGAAGATGCGGTAAATCCCATTCCGTTAACCATCAACTGAACCCGCTGATTGCCCGCCGGAATCGAGCCTGGAGTGAGCCTTGTGAGTAACGGTTTGGGGCTTGCAACCGGAGTGATGGTAAAGGTCAGGGCGTTTGACGAGCCGCCAGCCGGATTCATCACGGTGATGCTTGTCGCGCCGGCAGATACGAGATCAGAAGTCTGGATGCTTGCCGTCAATAGATTTGCCGATATAAAGCTGGTCGCTCGGGCTGCGCCGTTCCAACGCACTATGGAAGACTCTATGAAGTTTGCGCCGCTGATGGCGATGCTCAAGCCAGGACTCCCGGCCG
>JANMSG010000656.1:0-3005 GCA_031389065.1 Acidobacteriota bacterium
ATGAGGGGTCGGCAGGAGAGCGGCTTTGTGTGACAAGGGAGAAGCTCTGCGCTGGGGATTGAGAGGGGAGGGAGTTCTCTCTCTGACAGAGGCAATGTCAAGCCATCTCTACAACCATGCCCGGTGAAGCGCAAGCTTGCCGATTTTAAGCGTTCAGCCTGTGCGCCGAGTCCTAGCACCCTGAATTGCGCTACGGGATTTATTTCGCGTTTTGTGGTTTGATTATGAACTCGGCGAGCGCAATCACATGCAGGGCTTTTTCTGTGACGCTCACAAGGTTAGCGAAGCAGCGAGCAGCGCGGAGGATCTTGTCGGGCCACGGACTCGCGGTTCACATCGCAACCCGTACGGCAGGACGAGAGCTATTTATATACGCCGCCCACGTAATCTCTATGGTCACTATCGAGCCACAACTCGTCAAGCTTCCACCCATCACCGGTGCGCACATACCGCGCCCTACCCCCGTGTTCGATGCGGTCGCTATAGGGCGCCCGAAGGTCGATCCGCTCTCCCAGAGGGTTGAGCGGCTTCCATTTCCACAACAACTCCACGAAGACGCAATCGTCGCGCCGCGGGCACTTCTCAAACCGCTCCAACCCGGGCAGGTACTCCCGCCGTGCGATTGTGATGATGTACCGATCTGGTCCCTCCTCGAGATCGTTCGCGAGGTCTCGGCGTCCCGTGTCCGTCAGTTCGATCACCTTCTCGTAGATCCCGCGCGAGCTGTCGTCCGAGATCGTGACGTAATGAAGTCCCTCCAGAATGTTGATCGCATGGAACGGGCGCCGCGCCTCGATGCGGTCAAGGATTCGTCGCGGACAGGCCGCTTTTCGCAGCCGCCCCCAGGTCTCGTGCTGCTCGACATCCTTCCGTACTACCTCCGGGTCGATCGGTGGACGCTCGCCGCCCCGCCTCGCCTGGCTTTCGGGCTTGGTGCCGTCGGGTGCGTCTGGAGCTCTGGCGCTGCACGCAGCCAGGAGCAGCAGGATGGCCGGAACGAGCACGCCTGCCCGCAGAAAACCGGCGACGACGCCAATCGGGGCACGCTTCAGGAATCGCATTGGGTCGAAGTGGAGTATCGCAAACGAGATGGCAACCAATGACCAGCCAACTTTAATTGATCTTGGCCTTTGCCTTTTCGCAGATCGCATAATCAAATCCTCGGGTTACCAAAAAGCCTAAGGCGGAGTTGACCGCGCCGCAAACCCACGGGAAGAAAGGAACCCCCAAGGTTGGTGTGCGGTCTAACAATGCGAGATAAGCCGCCAATGAGTTAGCCTTGAAGAAGCCAGCATGATTGAACACACAGTAAACGGCTGTATCATAGATGTATTTATGGGAATAATCAAAGCGAGAGATAAACCTGATAGTGACCTCAATCTCTTCCCTGATAGCCCGCCATCAAGCGCCTTGCCGCCTATTTCAAGCGTTTAGCCCAGACGCGCCTGCTTCGTCTTCCATACCGGAATGAATCAAGCTTCAGAAGCGCGCCAGTTTAGCTGTGCCGCTGAGAGTAATCCAGAAGTTGAGACCATCACTGCATGCGCCAAACGGTTGAGTACCCGCGCCTGTCGCAACCGAGCCGAGTGGGGTCAAGTCTGCCGCCTTCCACAACGACACGCTGTTGCCACCAACGTTCGTGACCAGTATTCGTTCGCCATCGAAGGCTGCGGTGAAAGGACCATTCAACCCATTGCCGGTCAGGGTTGCCAGCACGAAGGCGCTTGCCAGCGGATTACCCCCTGCGTCTTTGACTCGCACCACGGTCACAGAGTCTGAGATGTCATTGGGCACCCAGATGTTGGTGCCATCGAAGACCGGATAATAAGGGCCAGTTCCCACATTGATGGTTTGCGCGATGCTGCCATTTGCGTTGAGCTTCAGCAAGGTATTGGCATTATAGTCTGTCACCCAAATATGAGACCCGTCATAGAGGATGCCAATGAGTGTAGTGAAGCCTGTTGAAATGTTGGTCGCCGTTGTCGGATTGAGAGAGACAATCGAAACCGAACCAGCATTAGCCGTCCAAATCCGCGAACCATCAAAGGCTATACCTCGAGGAAAGTTTCCCAAAGAACTGGTCAATGTGGTGACGTCTCCTGCTGGCTGTGTCGGGTCGATCATATCGAGCCTTCCTGGGCTCGTTGCTCCGTTGATGAAAACTTTCCCCATCGTGCACAGGATGCCGGAATTATTGGTTGCTCCGGTCCAGGTCTCAAGTACCTTGCCATCACCGGGTCGGATTCTCATTACGCTAGAAGAGAAGTGATTTACTACCCACAAATCCGTGCCATCAAATTTGACCTGTCGAGGGATGTTACCGACATTCGTCAAGGTCAAGCTGTTGGCATCTTGAGGCGTCCACCACTTTTCCGTCACCGCGCGCTGGCTGCCGCGCTTGAGCGACTGATCCATCGTTCTTGTGATGAAGGCCGCCATCTGCTCACGCGGTACTGGCTCGGTTGGGCTGTAGGTGGTCGCCGAGGTGCCGTTGGTGAGGCCGGAAAAATAAGCCGCGGCAATCTGACAGAAAAAGGCATTGCCCATCACATCCGTGAAAGGCAGGGTGACAGTTACGGCACCGCAGTTTCCGGTGTCGGCCTGGATTCTGCTTGATAAGATGGCGAGGTTTGCCATCAAGGATACGAGTAGAGCCAAACGCATAATCATTGAACGATTGGGTTTCATGTTCAATCTCCTTTCCATATTTCCGGTTGCTGTCGAAGAGACCAGCTTCATCAACTAACGCGTCAATTTCAAAAAAAAACCGACACCCGGCGCGAGTCTTTTTCAAGGAGTAAGGATTTTGCCGGGCAGTCAAGCAGGGTTGTATCCCCCAATTTCTGGCGATCTGCACCGCCGCAATGAGGGGTCGGCAGGAGAGCGGCTTTGTGTGACAAGGGAGAAGCTCTGCGCTGGGGATTGAGAGGGGAGGGAGTTCTCTCTCTGACAGAGGCAATGTCAAGCCATCTCTACAACCATGCCCGGTGAAGCGCAAGCTTGCC
>JANMSG010000521.1:0-3091 GCA_031389065.1 Acidobacteriota bacterium
TCACCCACTACCAGATCGCGCTGGGGTGAAAACCAGAAAGCGATGAAACACCTAACAGGAAAAGGCACATTGAATTTCAGCATTGCAATTTCATAGCAAAAAGCGGTAAACAATTAGTTTGCAAAGCACACACAATTGGAATCAAGAAGTATGAGCAACGGACTTTCATTTGACGTTATTGTAATTGGCGCGGGACACGCAGGCTGCGAAGCCGCCTATATCGCGGCGCAAATCGGCACCAAGACTGCGCTCTGCACGATTGATGTGAATTCAATCGGCATGATGAGTTGCAACCCGGCGATTGGCGGCATAGCAAAGGGCCATATGGTGCGCGAAGTGGACGCGCTCGGCGGCATTATGGGCGAAATCATTGACGCGACAGGCATTCAGTTTCGCCTGCTCAATCGCAGCCGTGGTCCCGCCGTGCAGTCACCGCGCGCCCAGGCAGATCGCAATCTCTATCGCGCAGAGATGCGTCGCAGATTGTCGCTGCTTGAAAATTTGACCATCATCGGCGGCGAAGTCGCCGAAATCAAAATTGTCAATGGCGCGGTCACAGGTGTAGAACTTGCCGATGGAACTTTCATCGCCGGGCGCGCCGTCGTGCTGACGACAGGCACTTTTCTCAATGGCTTGGTTCACGTCGGCAAAAAGACTTTTCAAGCAGGAAGAAGCGGCGAGCCCGCGTCCATCAAACTTGCCAACTGTGTTCGCAGCATAGGCTTTAAAACCGGCCGCCTCAAGACCGGAACGCCACCGCGCCTCGATGGTCGCACGATTGATTATTCGCAGTTCGAGCCTCAGCCGGGCGATGTCGACCCGGTTCCCTTCTCTTTCAAAACCGATAAAATTTCGCGTCGTCAGATTGAATGCCATATCGGCTACACGACTGAAAAAGTCCATGACATTATTCGCAACAACCTCGACAAATCGCCACTCTACAGCGGTGACATCGAAGGCATAGGACCGCGCTATTGTCCTTCAATCGAAGACAAGGTGGTGAAGTTCGCTGAAAAAAACCGCCATCAAATCTTCCTCGAACCGGAAGGCTACGACACCTATGAAGTCTATCCGAACGGTATCTCTACGAGTATGGCTGAAGAGGTGCAGTTGGATTTTGTGCACGCCATTCCGGGACTTGAAAACGTCAAGATGCTCAGACCCGGTTACGCCATCGAATATGATTTCGTTGACCCGCGCGAGTTGTACAATACCTTTGAAACCAAGCAGGTGCGCGGACTCTTTCACGCAGGACAAATTAACGGTACCAGCGGTTACGAAGAAGCCGCAGGGCAAGGCATCATCGCCGGAAGCAATGCTGCGCTGCAAGTTTTGGGGCGCGAGGCAGTGGTGTTTGATCGCGCGACAAGCTATCTAGGGGTGATGGCTGATGATCTGGTCACCAAAGGCGCGGACGAGCCTTATCGAATGTTTACTTCACGCGCCGAGATGCGTTTGTCTTTGCGCTACGACAATGCCGACCAACGCCTCACACCTCTAGGTTATGAAATTGGTTCGGTTCACGATGCAGATTATCAAGCCTTCCTTAAAAGACAGAGCGACATTGAAAGAGCCAAAGAAGTTTTAGCGACTAAGCGCATCAACGACTTTGATGAAGAATTTATCGAAAGCCTTGCGCTCGAAGGTTCGCGTGAAACTTTGAATGGCAGGAAGCTCGAATACCTTGCGCGTCGTCCCGATTGCGACATTGAAAAATTGCTTGGCCTAGTCGTTCGAGCGACTAACGGCGAGATCAAAGAGAAAGAGATTGTCGTTGCTCTAAACGACACGCGCTATGCAGGCTATTTGAAAGACCAGACATCGCTCGCGAAAAAACGCGCCCGTTATGACAATCTGGAAATCCCCAGAGAGATGGATTTCACAGGAATTGCCGGACTCTCAAGCGAAGTCGTACAAAAACTTTCTCGCATTCGCCCAACAACCATCGGGCAAGCAGCGCGTGTCCCTGGCATCACCCCAGCGGCGGTTTCGATCCTGCTGGTGGCGATGCTAAAGAATTAACTCTGCACGAACCTTATGAATTCGCGCCAACCTGTAATCGTGGTGTTTGCCAACAGGGGCAATATTGAGATTGACGCGAATTCATAAAGTCAGCGCCAGGCTCTTTCTACCTCACCACATTCCCGGCAAGGGCTCGGCGGCAGCGCTTCAAGGTTGAGTTCAGTGTGCAGGTGATGAAGGCCATCATCTGCTCGCAAGTGACGTTTACACAGGGGCTGTAGGTGGTTCAAGCGGGCGCTAACTACTTCGAAGCTACCTGCAATCTATGGTCAGGCGTTTTGCGCACCTTTTCGGTTTAGGGGACGTTGCCGATACAGTTGCGTTCTATCATTCTCGACACGGCATTGCGCTCGAGGTTCCGGTCTTCGCATACTTCTTGGCTAAGGTATTGCCAAGCGCATCATTGACGAACACCCGTACCGTAGCCCGTGTAACCTGTAACTTCTCCATAGTTCGGATTACCAGCCCTAATAACATCAGCCCAAGCCCTGCCAGCCTGCTGGCTTAATTCCTCCAGCGGGTCGCGTTTGAGGCGATCCCAGAAGCTTGGCAACTTGAAACCCGGCGGGCAAGGCACCTCCTGTCCTCCCTTCCTGCATCTCGGTGATTGGTCTTTTGGTGGTTTCTGCGGCTCATCAGGCAGTGGGCGGCGATCGCAAGACCTTGCCTGTTCTCCGCTTGGGTCTATCAAATTGATCGGGTCATTGAACACATATTGGTACAGGTTGGCATCGCGACCGCCGAACCTGATCGGATCTTTGGCCGTCCATCTTCCCACCTGGGCGTCATAATCCCTGGCTCCGAAGCGCACCAGCTTCGTGTGGGTATCATAGATACCACCGGCAAAGCCGAACGGTTGGAAGCCAGGATTGGTGTCGGCAAGCACCACACCGAATTCATCGTAATCCAGCCGCTGGGCAAGCGCTCCGGTCGCCACGTCAACCCCCTGGCGCACACTGCCCAGATGATCTGAGATGATGCGGTAGGTCGCTCCTCCTTTGATGAGGTAGTCAGGTGGATTCTCTCTGGTTCCATAAACAAAGCGACTCACCACATTGTTGTTGCCGTC
>JANMSG010000703.1:0-3764 GCA_031389065.1 Acidobacteriota bacterium
CGGTTGACTGGAACGAAGTCCCGCTGGCTTTTCAAGTCATTTACGGCGCAAGACTGGCGCAGACTAGACAGTTACCGCTACCTCACCTGCTCCACAAATCATCTAGGAGAGCTATATCTGCTTGGTACTTTGGTTATCAGAACAAATGGATGTATGATGTTGTTGTTTCCAGTCGAACCGGAATCAATAAAAGCATCTGGATGTAGATACCACAATACCTATCTGGAGGCGCCAATCTCTATGAACCGTTCATTCGTTTTCGTTGTGTCCTGTCTGCTCTTGATGGTCACCGTTGAGGGCGCTGACGCGCAGTGGGCGCGCTTTCGCGGGCCTAACGGCTCTGGTGTTGATCTGTCCGTGGGCTATCCCGTCGAGTTTTCGCCTACCAAGAACGTGGCGTGGAAGGCGTCGGTGCCCTACGGGCAGTCGTCGCCGGTCGTCGTGGGCACCAGGCTCTACGGCACCGCCAGCGAAGGCGACCGCTTAATCACCTTCTGCCTGGACACGCGGACGGGCCGGGAATTATGGCGCCGGGAAATCCGGCGCCAGCAGGTGCAGGCCGTATACAAAGCCAACGATCCGGCCTCGCCAACTCCAGCAGCCGACGCGAGCGGCGTCGTGGCCTTCTTCCCTGACTTTGGCTTGGTGTCGTACAACAACGACGGGCAAGTGCGTTGGACCTCTCGCCTTGGGCCCTTCAAGAACTTCTACGGAATGGCCGGTTCGCCAATCATCGAAGGGGCAATGGTGGTGCTGGTATGCGATCAGCAGGCAGGGTCCTTTGTCATTGCGCTCGACCGCTCGACCGGGCGTCTGCGATGGAAGACCGCCCGACCAGGCATGATGATTGGGTGGTCTACGCCCATGGTCTTTCGACCGGACGCGACTCGCGCGGACCTGATTGTGCTCGGCTCGACGCGTCTAGACGCCTACGACCTGGCGTCCGGCGCCCAGCGCTGGTGGCTGCCGGTGGCATCCGATGGCGCGATGGGCACACCGTTGGCTCACGGTGACACCCTGATGATCTCCACCCTTGGCAGCAAGGAGCCGTGGCTGCCGACTTTCGCCTCTGTGCTGTCGCAATATGACAAGGACAAGGATGGGCGCCTGTCAGTGCAGGAGTTTCGCGGTGATGCGAACCTTGGGGAGCACTTCGGCTGGATCGATGAGAACGACGACAAGTTTATCGTCACCGAGGAATGGAACAAGACTCGCGCGTTTGGCGTGGGCGAGTGGGGGACGATCGCCGTTCGCCCAGGCAAGGCGCGGGGCCAACTCGAGGCGGACGCAATTGGCTGGCGCCTTCAGAAGAATATCCCGTACATTCCGACACCGTTGCTATACCAGGGCGTTTATTACATGGTGAAAACCGGCGGCATCATCACCTCGCTTGATCCCGCTACCGGTCGCATCCTGAAGGAGGGCCGGAGCCCCGGTGCGCTGGGCGAGTACTATGCGTCACCGGTTGCCGCTGACGGTAAACTGTACCTGGCGAATACCGAAGGCAAGATCACCGTTCTCAAGGCTGGCGCAGAGTGGGAGGTGCTCGCGGTCAACGAAATCGACGATGAGGTCAATGCAACGCCCGCCCTGAGCGATGGGCGGGTCTACGTGCGGACGCGCAGCGCATTGTACTGCTTCAGCACCTCGCGGTAGCCGAGCCAACGCGAGCGCGTCGAGATGGTAGCTCGGCTTGCCGCTAGAGCCAGCCCTCTCGTAGGCTTCTCGAAAATCATCAGCTTGCCAACCGCGTTCGAGATTGCGCGGCTATCCTCGCGCGGATCAGGCGCGAGTTTGATAGGCAAGCTGAAATTGTCAACTGTGAACCGGCGCTGATTTGAAGTTGCTGGTGCCTCTACTACCACCTTTGAAAACGAAGGAGTTCGACAGGTAATGCAAATATCCGATCACGCGCTGTACGTAACTGTTCTCTGTACTCCTTCTGATGTTCTTTGCGTCTTCACGTGCGGTTTTGGGTCATTGCTCGACCGAGATAACGGTCACCGACTTGGGTTCCAGTTTCAGAGCCAGCTTACCGCCTTGAACCTTGGCAGAGATGGGCTTCGGTACCACTGCATTCGGTGCCGCGAAGCTATTAACGCTATCGACTTTCGGCGCTGTCAGGGTCTCGCCCGCCGCTGATTTTGGCGTGATGCCGGTCAGACTCACCTCGATTTCGACCGCTTGATTGGGATCAACATTCGTAATTTCCAGCCACAGTTTGCCCGCCGTGTCCCGGGCTGCGATGGCGTCGACGCGCGGCAAGGCAATCTCTCCGTGAGTGTAGGTTCCGGCATTAATAGTCACCGGCAGGAAAGTGGCATCCTGGAACGGCACATACATTTTGAAGACGTAGTAGGTTGGCGTCAGCACCATCTTTTCTTTGTCCGTCATGATCATTGCCTGCAGGACATTGATCATCTGGGCGATGTTGGCTATGCGCACGCGGTCGGCATGGCGGACAAAGATGTTGAGGTTAAGCGCAGCCAGAATGGCGTCGCGCTGGCTGTTTTGCTGGACCAGGAAACCCGCATTGCTGCCGGGCAGCGGCGCATACCAGGCACCCCATTCATCAACCACAAGCGCAATCTTCTTCTGCGGATCATACTTGTCCATAATGGCCGAGTGCTTAGTAATCAGACCTTCCATCTCCAATGTGGACTTGAGAATCTGACTGTATTCGGCCTCGCCGAAGCCGACGGAGGCGAACTTCTTGTCCCAGTTCACGACCGTGTAGTTATGCAGCGAGAGACCCTGCATATCCCAACTCCACTGGCGGTTCTGCCAGGCCTTCATGATGGTTTCCGTCCATTCCGTCCACCGCGGTCCGTCGCCGCCCGGGCCGACGGCGATCTTGAGCATCTGCTCCTTGTTCTGCTGCGCCGGATTGAAGTTCCTGACGAAGCGGCTGTAGCTCTTAAGCTGGCTCAGATAGTAGTCAGGCGTCATGTTGCCCCCGCAGTCCCAGCTTTCGTTTCCGATACCCAGGTAGGCAATCTTGTAAGGGGCAGGATGACCGTTGGCGGCGCGTTCCTTTGCCAGCGTCGTCGGCTGCGCTGTGGTCAAGTACTCCAGCCATTCGGCAGCTTCTTGCTGCGTGCCGGAGCCGACGTTGACCGAGAGGAAAGCCTCCGCGCCGATCTGGTCAAGGAAGTCCATGACCTCGTGCGTTCCGAAGGTGTTCGGCTCGATGACGCCGCCCCAGTTGGGATTGAGCGTCTCCACGCGCTGAGGGCCAATGCCCTTACGCCAGTGGTATTCGTCGGCAAAGCAGCCGCCCGGCCAGCGAACGTTCGGTACCTTTATGGCCTTAAGCGCAGCGACGACATCGTTGCGGATGCCCCGAGTATTCGGGATGCGAGAGCCGGGGCCAACCCATATGCCCTCGTAAACGCCGTAGCCGAGATGCTCGGCGAACTGGCCGAAGATATTGCGGTCGATCTTAGCACCAGGCTTGGAGAGGTCGACGGTTACGTTAACCTTTTGTGCGGCCGCGAAGGGCGCAGTTAGGGTTATAATGATCAGAGTGAAAATGGCAAAAAGTGCACGCATGAGTATTGAATCCTTTCAACCTTAGTCTTCCGGCTTAATGCCGCAGCCCTTTATTGAGCGGGCTATTGAAAAAGTCTTGGAGCGAAGTCCTTCAGATCGCGACGCCAGGTCTGCCACTCATGATCCGTCCCCGGTGATTCGTAGAAGACATGCTGAATCTTGGCTTCAGAAAGTGAAGCATGAAATCTGTGCAATCCCGCGCGCATTCTCTC
>JANMSG010000763.1:0-10283 GCA_031389065.1 Acidobacteriota bacterium
TTCTCCCCGGACGGCAAATTGTTGGCGACCGCGGGTGAGGATAGCACGATCAAGCTTTGGGATGTCGCGGCTCGTAAAGAGCTATCTGCCCTCAAAGGACACGCGGGCAGCGTCTTTGCCCTCGCCTTTTCGCCGGATGGAAAAAGACTGGCAAGTGGCGCGCAGGATACCACTCTGAGGTTATGGGACGTGGCGACGGGTCAGGAGCTGGCTGCTTTTCAGCGTGACCCACATCCCATTTGGTCCGTAGCCTTTTCTCCTGATGGTAAGACGTTAGCGACCGGGAGTCCATTTAGCGGGCTTTTGAGAGTGTGGTGCGCCGCCTCCGAACAGGAGGTAGAGGCACGTCGCAGGTAAAAAGATTTTCTCGGCAGTTGCCCGGAGATTTCCGTCGAGCAAACAATTTGTAGCCTGTTGCAAACCTGGCAAAAGTTACTCATCTCAAGGCAATCCGGGTTTACGCATTTATTTCCATTCCCCTTGCAGGGTAAAAGCCGCCCAGAAGAAAGGCGATGACCAGGACTTCTGCCTGAGCATCTCCAGTTGCGCGGCTCGTAAAGCCGCAGCCGGTCTCAAGCCTTCTTTTAACATTCCGCGATAGAAACTCTTCATCAACTGCGCCGTTGCAAAATCGTCCACCTGCCACAGACTGGCAACCACGCGTTGCACTCCGGCGTACATAAAGCCGCGCGTCAAGCCAATCAAACCCTCCCCTTTGATCTCTTTGCCAAGCGCTGTTTGACAGGCGCTCAAGACCACTAGATCAGCAGGCAGATTCAAGTTATAAATCTCATTCATACGCAGAAAACCGTCTTGCGCTTTGCCGTTTTCATCCACCAGCGACAGCACCAGACCGGAAAGTTCCGGGCGCTCGCTGTTGAGCAAGCCGTGCGTCGCAAAATGAATGATGCGATAGTGACGCAGTTCCCCGCTTGTCACCAGGGGGCGATTGGCTTGAAAGTCTGTGGCTTTCAGCGAGGCATTTTTCGGTGCCAGCGAGGCAATCGCCGCAGCTTCTTCGCGCGAGAAAGGGAGGCGGGAAAAGCCGCCGCGTTCCTTGATGAGATGGAAACTAATGAGCGAGCGCCTCAACTCTGCGTTTGGCGTTGCCGACGACGACAATTCCCTCTCAGACGGCGAGGTCTGGAGTTCACTGCCAGAGCGCACGGCGACAGCGAGGCGGTGATTTGCAGGTTTGCTATTTGCGGCGAGCAGGCGCGCGTCGGTGAGCTCAAAGACCGGGTCGGCGAAGATGGCGACGGTTTTCGCCGCCCGTCTTCTTCCGGCTGTTTCACTGCGAATGGCTGCAAGTGCGGAAGCCGACGGCAGGTTGACGATTTCGTGATCAGCGATCAGGGGTTGGTAGCCGGTAGCCGGTAGCCGGTCTTTGTCGCTGAGCTTACTCTTGCCTTTATTGACTTCAGCTTCCTTATTCCGAAATGCGGTCCTGTGACCACTGACAGGCTCTTCACCAACCACCGACGTCCGGCTACCGGCTACCGGCGAAGGCAGTGCCGCAAAAGCTATATATTCGAGCGCCCCGGAGGCGACGATTGCCAGACGTTTCCCTCTCCATTCTCCCTGCAACTTTGTCGCGACCTGTCCGAAAAGAGTTTGACTGAGGGTTGCGGATTCCGCCTGAAATTTCAGGTCAGCTTCGGCGATTCGGGTAAGGTATTGATTCTCGGTCTCGCCTTTTTTCGGCTGCCGCGCAGTGAGCAGTTGGTAAACTCTGCGAGCCGAGGGCTCGATTTGAGAACTCGATGGCAGTTGATAGCTGTTGATCGAAGAGCGCGAGACCGTCCACAGCCAACTCTGTTTTTCTCCGAGGGCAAATTCCAGCAGCACCGTTTCGTCATCGAGTTGTTGTTGAATCTCGGCGGCCGCGAGCGGCTGCGGTAGCGTCAACGCAGCGTAACGCGGGCTGCTCTGGCGAATCTGCACCTGAAGGTCACGATAACGCAAAGAGAGTTCGGTGATCTCTTTATCGAAAGCTGCGGCTTGCGCCTGCGTTGTTTTCGCGCTCAACAGGCGTGAGCGGGCTGTCGCTTTGGCGTTGATCTGCTGTTGCAAGGATTGTTCAAGCTCAAGCAGATTGTGGGAAACGCCCTGGCGTATGGCAGCCTGAGATTCAGAAAGCAGCTCAAGCAAGCTGCGAGCGCGGGCGCGTTCGCTGGCCTGCAATGCCGCTTTGTCGTGACCCGCCTTCGGGCTCTTTTTATGCAACTGCATAAGCAAATCAATGTAGAGGGCAAAGCTGCTTTGCGTCGAAGTGAAAATGGTGTCGCGCAGTTCCTGGCTGATCACCTTCGCCCGCAACGACTCTTGAATTTCGAGCGACATCTCGAGCTGTTTTTTCGCCTCGTCGTAATTGCCCAGCGCGTAATTGACCTGCGCCAGACTGTGTAGGGTTTTCGCTTCTCGGTCACGCTCCCGCATTGATCGAAACAAATGGAGCGACTCCTTGAGGAAGTCTAAGGCCTTTTGATGGTCTGCCGATAAATAGGCGGCGTCGCCGATGAGTTTCAGCCCGTCTCCTTCACCTAAAGGATACCCTAAGGTCTGCGACAATTTGACGGCTTGTTCAGAGGAATCGACAGCCTTTTGCCAGTCGCCCAATTCAAGATAAGTGTTTCCAAGAAGGATGAGCGAATTGGCTTCTACAATTTGAGGGTGAATTTGGCGGCTAATGGCGAGGGCGCGATTATAAAACTCAATGCCTTTTTGTCTGTCTCCCTGCAGGCGATAAATGTTTCCCAGAGTGTTCAATATGCCGCATTCGCTAATCGGGTCACCCACTGCGGAAAAAGTTGGCAACGCCTCCTCAAGATAGCGTTGCCCGACTTGCAATTCGCCGAGCGCCGCAAGCGTTGCCCCGATGTGATTAATGGCCACCGCTTCGCCATATCTGGCTGACAAACTTTTGTAGACTTGCCTTGCCTGATTGAAGGAA
The DNA here is from genome assembly GCA_031389065.1 of Acidobacteriota bacterium. Classification (GTDB taxonomy): domain Bacteria; phylum Acidobacteriota; class Blastocatellia; order UBA7656; family UBA7656; genus JACQDB01. Next base: position 2,954 of record JANMSG010000763.1, read on the forward strand.
TCGAGCGCCTTTTGATTTTCGCCCAAACCCTTGTATAAGAGCCCGAACTGTACCATCAGGTTCGCCTCCTGGTAACGCTCGCCCAGGTCGCGGGCGGTTTCAATAGCCTGTTTGGCATACTTCAACGCAAGATTCGCTTCCCCCCTTTCCCGATAATTTTTGCCGAGATAGAACAGCGTCCTCAACTCAGCCTTGCGCTCACCCATCTGACGCCAGAGCGCCAGCGCCTCTTCATATTTTGCAATTCCTTGTTGCTTCTGTTCAGCCGTGTTGGACGGAATCGTCAACATTTGGCCTTCGCCCTCCGCTTTCTCGGCGGCGACCTGGCGGCGGTCTCGCTCCGTCGCCGGACGCAGTTCCTCAATCTTCACTTCATAGCGTCCGGCGGCGTTTACAACCGGGCGGATTTCCAATCGGTAGCTGCCAGCAGATTCTGCGATGAGCGAGACATGCTTTAGTCCTGTCCCGGTCAGGAAGATATAAGCGCCAACATCAGCACCGCCGGGGGCAAAGAGTTGTGGCAGTAGATCACCCTCCTTTGGGGTGATCGCTAAACGCAAATAGGCGCCAGCGGCGAGAGTGATCGTATAGACGTGCGTATCGCCGCTTCGTAGCTGGCGTTCAATTGGCGCGTTCGCTGAAAGCTCCTGCGCTTCGGCAATCTGTTTTGTCGTAGCGAACGGAGTCGCGCTGGCGGCGATCCAGCAAAGGCCGTACAGCGAAACCAAGGGAACCAGACGAAAGTAAATTTTCCGCGATCGCCCTGTAGGTGAGAATAAGAAAAGTCGCTTGGTCATTATTACCTCTTTACCAGCGTGATGTTTGGATTCGCGCTACCTTCCGTGAAGGGAATTGCCGCGCGAATTCTAGTAACAACGGAAGCCGTCTGCAAGTGTCGCTTGCGTTCTGCCGCTTCGAGGGCGAAGGTGAATTGACTGGAGCATGATGGTGTCTCTCCTCAATTTGATTTGCAGACAACGGCGGCGGGGTGATCGGCGCAGACCAACGCTTTCAACGCCTCAAATTCTTGTTGTCGCTTCTTGAGCATTTCGATCTCTTGCTGCTGCGCCTCGATTTGTTTTTGCTGTTCTTTGACGGCGTTGATCAGCAGCAGGTTCAAGCTGCTTTCCTTCACGTCATCGACTTCACCCTTGGCGTTGCGCGTGACGATTTGCGGCGCGACTTCGGCGACCTCTTCGGCGTTCAAGCCAAAATTACGTCCGCCGCCTTCTTTCCAGGTGAACATCATCGGCTTGAGACGATTGATCAGGTCAAGGCCGCCGGCAAACGGCTCGATAGCGGTCTTGTAATGCGAGGGCGCTGAGGACGAGGTGCATCGAGTCAACATTTCGCCGCCCAGACCGTTGCCGATATTTGTCGTGCGGATACATAGATGAACCTGCGAAGGCAGAACATTGTTCAGAGCATTTTCGTCCAACACCAAATTGCCGGTAAAAATGCCGGAAAATCCCAAATTAGAAAAAGATTGCGCGACGAAATTGCCGCCCATCGGCACACCGCCGCCCATCAGTAATTTGCCCGGAATCTGTGTGTTTTGTCCGGCTTTTCCGAGGATGATCGTGTCGCTCGTCGAAACGCTGACACCGTTGCCAATTGCTATCGAATTACTGACTTGCGTTGAGGTGTTCGGGTTTCCGGTTAAATGCCCGATAAAGATGTTATTGTCGCCCGTCGTGTTATTGAGTCCGGCGGCGAAACCGAGAAAGGTATTAAAACTTCCCGATATATTTTCTCTGCCCGCGGCATTGCCGAAAAACGAATTATTAACGCCGGTGACATTTTTATTGCCTGCTGCGTTGCCGAAAAACGCAAGCGAATTTCCGTTGGCGTTTTCAGCACCGGCACCGCTGCCGAAAAATGAATTGGCAAAAGACCTCGATTTTAGTCCGGCATTGAATCCGAAAAACGCATTGTCGTTGCCGTTCGTATTGGCGTTGCCCGCGTTGCGACCGAAAAACGCATTTCGCGGTCCGGTTGTGTTCGCCGCGCCCGCGCCTACTCCGGCAAAAAAATTGTCCGTCCCGGCGTTACTCAAAATGCGGTTGCCGCCGAGGTTGAATTGCGTCGTGGCGTCAAGAATGTTCGCCGCGCCGTTGCCGCTGATGTTGAAATTGGTCGCCGATTGCTGACTCGTGCTGTTGTGGATGTAGTTGCCACTTCCTGCCGGCACGCTCGCCACGGGTATCGCGCCGTTGATCTGATTGCCAGCAATGTTGCCGGTGACCTGCGCGCCTTGCACGCTTTGAATCTGGCTGCCGGTGATGCAGTTGACACACGCCACCGACAGGCCATCGGCAGTGGTTGAATTCAAACTGCGAATCGCATAAGGATTCGCAGCCACAGCCTGGCGCGGACTGAGAGTGGTGAATGTCGAGCCGCTGGTCGGCTTGACGGCGATCTCAAGGAAACGGTTCGCTCCTGTGAAGACCACAGAGCCGAAATCCAACTGGACGGTGAAGATGCCGTTACTCACTGTGACATTGGCCACAGCGACGGTCGAGCCTTGCTGCGCGCCAGTGCCAACGGTGGCGTTGTCAAAGAGCTTGAACTCGAAGTCATACTGACCGTTTGCGGGGTTGCCATTGTCTACGAGCTTGCCTTGATAGGTAAAAGCGGTCGTCTGCGCTGAGGCGTTGCCGATGAGCAGCACGAGCACTGGCAGAATCAGCATGAACTGCAGCCATCTCTTCTTAGTCGAGCCAAGCTGTGTCCACATCGCGCGCTTCCTTAGAGGGTGTTGAGGAATAGTGTTTCGCCGTGAAGCGGCGCGGAGAAGGTAGCCAAAGGTGAAACCTCTGGAATCAATGCATCGGTCATTTCCGCGTTGAAGACGCGGCAGAAGATCGTGGCGCTCCTTCAGAGCGCGAATTCGACTGCGCTGCATCCCAGACGTTGCACGTCTGGCTACCTTCTGGCTGCGCCTCCGGCGCATCTTTGGAATTTCTAAACACGCTCTTAGATCAGGAGTTATCATCATCACCAGGGCGGGGGCTGCGAGTGTGCAAATCATTCTTTTCATCATCGTTTTCTCCTTATTTGATTAGCAAGGACGTGCTTGCGTGTAGACGCGCGAGTTACGGCTTATTGCCTTGCGTTTTCTGCGCCAAAAGCGTGCGCCGCTCTTTCATACTGATTACCGGCTCATTCGGAAACCGGCGTGCTTCCTACAGGCCAAAGGCCCTTACTAGAAAGGCTGCCATTTGGGCCCGCGTCACGGATTGACCCGGACAGTACAGCGGCGGGTTGGCTGAACATCCCAAGGTGATGCCTCGCACCGCCAGCTCTTCGATATGAGCGTAAAACGGGTTGCTCGGCCCCACGTCTTGAAATCTCTGCTGCGCCGGTGGTGGCGGAACGTACCCTGGCTCGTGCAGCCCTCGAATCAGGAACCCGGCCATCTGCTCTCTCAGCACTAGATTAGACGGGCAGTACAAAGGTGGATTTGCCGAGCAGCCCTGGGTGATCTGTAAAACTGCAAGGCGATCAATGAAGTGGTAGAACGGATTTGCAGGCGGCACATCGTTGAACCTCTGAGTCGGCGGGGTTGGAGGACTATACTCTCCCCGCGCTCTCATTATGAATGCCGCCATCTGCTCACGATTGACAGACTGCTCGGGACAATAATTGCCGCCGCCACATCCGAGAGTCACTGCCCACGCCGAGAGTTTTCCGATCTCGGTATAGAATGGATGATCGCTCGGAACATCGAGAAAAACTGCTCCCTGGAATACGCTGAAGGTCTGGCCGGCAATGGTGATCGTGCCAAGGCGGCGAGTGGTGTTGGTATGTGAAGCTACCGAATAGGTGACGACGCCGTTGCCATTGCCGTTGCTGCCCGAGGTAAGGGTGATGAACTCGGGGTTGTTATTGACCACGATCCAGGCGCAGGCCGCCAGTCCCGATACATCTACCATCCCAGCGCCGCCGCTTGCGGTGAATGACTGAGCTTTCGCTGATAAGGATAAGCAGGGGACAGCAGCCGGCCAGAAACCCGAGTCTAGAGCGAAGGCACCGCCGCTTGAGTTTCCGGCGAGGCCTTCGCCGATGGTTCCTTCAACGCGCGTGTTGCCGTTAGAGCTGGAGCCGCCGCCGCCCGCTACGACCGAGGGAGTAAGAACGTACGGTCCGCCTTGTTGTTGCGTGAAGGCCGATGGCGTAAACACGGCCCAGAGAACGACGGTCATTAGGGCGCAGATTGCTGGAAGCTTTCCTTGCTGAGCGTGTTGTGCGGTTTTCGATTTCATTTCAATCTTCCTCAAGCTGGCAGCCTGAAAGCTATGCTCTGAACTCTCACATCGCCTGACGCCCTCGACGACTGGTCTGTAGAAATCGTGGCGGCGTCTTTGTGGTCGCTGCGGCAGGGGCGGCCTGTGGATTGATCTGCCGGCTCCTCCCGCAGCGACAAATTCATCGCCCTTTCGGTTTCTATTGGCGGCTCGCCGGTTCCCTCTGCCACAGCGATCAGCCGCTCATCGCACCCTCTGCGCCACTGGGACAAGCAAGCCAATCAGTATCGCGATGATCGCAATGACGACGGGATTGCCCTGCCTTTCCAGCGTAATCGTCGCCCGCCCTGTCCCATTGCCGAGCGATTCGGCAACAATCCTTACCGTCATCCCTACCAGACTGCGATCACGCGACGCGATGACCTCTCCCTCAAAGGTGTATTCGTCACCGTGTTTGCTTGCGGAGTTGATCTGGAATTGTGAGTTGATCTCCGGGTGAACATCGTCGCGGAAAGTGCCCAGGCCAGTGCCTCCCAATTCGGCCCTCATATCAAAGGTCAGACAGACCTCTCCGAAGACCCCCGGCAAGGCGCGGTTCCACCCACAACCGTACAAATAAACGGGCCTTGACCGCTCGTTCGACTCTCCATCTCCTTCCTTCTGCGCGCCTGTCAGCGCGGCTGCCGATGCGGCAGGAACCGACGCCGCGACGAGCGCCGCGCCACCGACTTTCAAGAAATCCCTTCTGTCGCTCAGGTCTACCTCTTTCACTCTTTTCATGATGATTTCCTCCTTGTGGGGTTAGCATTGACGTGAGTGACCTGCCGTTATTTGCGGCGAGCATCACGCCTTTCACTCTGAAAACATTTCGCGAAAAACCTTTCACCAGCGGAGCAGCATAGACCGCTCACTCTGGTGAGAAAAATCGAGAAAATATCTCACTCCGCTCGGTGCCGATCTTTGCTGGCGGCATGAACGGAGGCGCGACCAGTGACCGAGGATCATCGCCAGTCCAGTCTCGCCGCTTATGGGCGAAGTGGCTGACCTCCACCTCTTCGACCTTCGCTTTGCTTCTCGCGTCGCTCTATCATCTGTCGCATCAGTTCCGGCTGACGCGCTAGACATTTTCGTGAAGCGCCATCGTTCATCGCGGGCCAATGGCGATGAAATGGAAGGTGCTGTTGTGATCTTCCCCATTATCATCCCCAGGCAATGTAGAGAATATCCGGATATTGGCTGTATTAGCGGTAACTCCCTGAGTCTGAGCGATAGACGGAACGGTGATTTGCCCCGGAGGGAACACTGGTAAATCGGTGGTGGCTGTCACGGTCGGAGCCCCCGCGAATGGGGTGTTGAAGGTGATGGTGTAATGTCCCGTGCTCGTGTGGGATACTTGAAAACCGGCCCCCGCGATGATGGCCCCATCAGACCTAATAACACCGCGAATGATGCGGAGATTCTCTTCGCCGCCCGGCGCGAAATACTGACCGCTGCTGCCAAGTTTGATATTACCTCTGACATCCAGCCTCGCTTGCGGCGAGTTGGTGCCCATGCCGACGTTGCCATTTTCTTTCACGCTCAATCTACCGCCTACGACATTCACCGCATCAATCAGAAAGTCACCAAAGCCGCCGAATGATGCCAGCGTCCCGCCGCCCGTGTTGGTCTGCACACGCAGCCCCTTGTTGGTCGAGTCAACGACGTGCAGCCTGAAAGTAGGAGCAACGTCGCCAATGCCGACGTTGCCGTTTGCCTGAATGCGCATGCGTTCGGTCAGCGCATTGACATCCCCGCTGTTGGCGCGCACCTGAAAAAAGATCGCCCCGGCTTCGCCCCCGGCCGTTGGGTTCTCCCACACCCCGGATACCCGTCCCAGAAACGATTTGGCTCCGGCGCTGTTTTCGCCAAAGAAGAGAAACGATGGCCCCACCCCCGCATTACGGGAGCCCACATTGCTCAGGCCAAGCTGCAGCGCTGACTGGGCTGTGTTGGGATTGGACGGAGTATCCCGAGAAAAAAACGCCGCCGAGCTGCTGCGGTAGTCCAAGCCCGATTGCGGGCTGATCGTGCCGATGCCGAGGTTGCCGTTTACCTCAACGATGGCCGAATCCCCAAGCGTCCCGACGTTGTCTGTCCATTTCGCCAATCGGTTTTGTGTCCCTGTTCCTGTGGCTTGTGGCGTGAAATGCTCTTGCCCTGAAGAGGGGTTCTTGCCAAACTGACCGGGCTTTTGGCTGGCTGTCCCGAATGTTCTTGTTGCAGCGGAGAACTGAACCGAGCCGTCAGGAAAGACAATCCCATCGCTGGCCCTGATTCGTCCTCCCACATCCAGCCTGGCTTGTGGGTTAGATATGCCTATGCCCAGATTGCCTTCCGCCGTCAGTCGCATCTGCTCTGCATCTTTGCCGCCGTAGAAATCTCCCAGGCGAAACGAAAGCGCACCCAGGCCTCTGGTTATCTGGCCTTCCTCTCCGTTGTGGGCAATGACCGTAGGCGTCTGTCGCTCGTCCTCTTTCCATACGACAAATGAGGCGTCTTCTTCCACCGGCCCGATGGCTTCAGATTGTTGAGTCGTCATTTGCGAAGCCGCTACGGCCTGCACACTGGCGGCACTTTTTTCGACTAGTACAGAGCCGATTCTCTGACTAATCTTTCCCGAGAGATTTTTGACGGTGAGCACACAGAGGTAGGTATCGTCTGCGAGGCGTTCTGCTTGCCCGTTGTGCAAGTACCAACCAAGCACATTGCCACCGCGCACTTCATTGTCGAATACTTTCCTGCCGCTTGAGCTATAGACTTCAAGGCGAATCTGCACCACAGAAGCAGGGGCGGTAAATCGAGCCTTCTCGCTCGAGGCAAAGGCCGTTACGGTTGGCGCATTGGGTTGAACCTTACCCGTCGTTGTGATGTCTTGCGCAAAGACATTGTTGACAAGGCCAAGAATGAGTATGAAACGGATTACGAATTGAATCGGTTTATACATTGAATCCTCCTCCTGTGAAATTCTTTACAGACCTAGATGGACGGTACACCAAGATACCGAGTCAAGCAGGAAGTCAGAACCCGGGGCGGGGGCGACCCGG
>JANMSG010000536.1:0-8326 GCA_031389065.1 Acidobacteriota bacterium
TATTTTCCCCGGGTATTACACCGCCAGCGGCGTGACTCATCAACGCATCATCTATCGTGTTCAAGAGCGCGTAGGCTGGTTGTTCGAGCATCTGAGCGACCAGATCACCAAGAGTCTTCATCACATGAATGCGCTCGATGGCGAGTTGTGTTTACCCTCCGACGCCCAAGCCGAAGAATGCGCCTATAGTTTTCTTGAATCGCTGCCACGGGTTCGTCACTTGCTTGCCAAAGACATTCGCGCAGCCTATGACGGCGATCCTGCGGCGCGCTGTATTGATGAAATTATTTTGAGCTACCCGGCAGTTTATGCGATTATGGCGCATCGCGTGGCGCACGAGCTTTATGAATTGAGCGTCCCCTTGCTGCCGCGAATGATTACCGAAATCGCGCACTCGAAAACCGGCATAGACATACACCCCGGAGCCACTATCGGCGAGAGCTTTTTCATAGACCACGGCACAGGCGTTGTGGTTGGCGAAACCACGATTATCGGCAACTACGTGAAACTCTATCAAGGCGTGACGCTCGGTGCCTTATCATTTCCGAAGGATGATAAAGGTCATCTGATTCGCGGCGAAAAACGTCATCCCACCATAGAAGACACGGTTGTGATTTACGCGGGAGCGACCATACTGGGTGGCGAAACGGTGATTGGTGAAGGCAGCATCATCGGCGGCAACGTCTGGCTGACGGCATCCGTGCCGCCCAATTCCCGTGTGGTTCAAGGCGAACCAAAGCCGCGCTTTTTGGAGCCGCACGAACAGTTGCAAGAAATTTAGTGGCGCTCTGCTCAACTCCGCCATAGATTGCTCTCGTGTGAGAGCGATGTAAAAACAAGGGTGGAGAACCGCCTCCGCTTCGCATCAAGAAAGTAGGGTGATGTGCGAAAACTAAAATACCATGTTGCCACCACTCTCGACGGATTTATTGCTCACCAGGATCACACCATCGAGGGATTTGTTGCCGAGGGCGAACATGTAACCGACTATCTGGATGCTCTCAAAAATGATTACGATACGGTCTTGATGGGACGTAGAACCTATGAATTCGGTTATCAATTCGGCGTGACAAATCCCTACCCCTGGATGAAGCAGTATGTATTTTCACGCACGATGGAACGCAGCCCTGATGCAAATGTCGAGCTGGTTTCAGACAATATCATTGATCTTGTAAGAGCACTGAAAAAGGAAACTGGCAAAGATATGTACCTGTGCGGAGGGGCAAATTTAGCAGCGACACTTTTTGCCGAGGGTTTGGTTGACGAGATCATATTGAAGCTCAATCCGGTAGTCTTTGGTTCCGGCATTCCCCTGTTTTCAGGAGCGATTCCGCAGACGGCTTTTGAACTCATCGGCAGCAAAGTTTATGGGAACAGCGTCCTGTCGCTTCAATACCGTGTGAAGATTTGAAACTCACCGTTTAGCGGAACTCCAACCTTCTCTCCTGGTTGCACCACTACGCGATTTTGTGGATGGAGCGAACAAGGCGGTACACTTCGCCCTTTATCCGCGAGAATCCGCCCGATCCGCCTGATCCGATTTCTATCAAGAATTGAATGTCGAACTGATTTCTTTTCATGGCGAGAACTCTATTGATCCTGATCGAAACCGTGATTTCAGTGTTAGACTCGGAACCGGGAGTTGCGATCAACGCTATTTTTGGTACTATCAGATATCATTTTCAATCCTGACACGAAATGATTTGAAGGAGGAATCGCAATGAAGTGCAAACGACCTTTTATCGCCTTAATCATACTCTTATTTTACTTTTCATTTATCCTCTCTGTTTCTGCGCAGACCGGTAAGCTAGATCAATACGTTAAAGCAGAGATGCAGAAGCGCCCTTCTCTGATGGCGCAAGGTCAGGAACAAACCGATAAAGAGACTGAAGTGACTATTATCAAAAAATTGAATGCAAAAGGGCGCTTTGGCAGCCTGGAAAGGAAAGCCCTTATTGATGAAGAGAGTTTCAAAGAACTATTAACATATCCAGACAACTCTTTTCTGAAACAACTTGATGTAGATTTTTCCAAACATACGCTTATCGTTGTCACTGTGCAGGGAGATTGCTTTGTTCGGGCGAGCGTCAAAATCACACGCGATGAGGATGCGAAGAAATACTTATGCAGAGTGACAAAAAGATATGGAGGGTGTCGCGCCGCCGGAACTTTCCAAAGCTGGATTTTGATTGAAAAGATTTCCCCTGAATACAGCATCGAGTTTTTACAAATGAAACCAATCGAAGAGGGACAACGCCGAGATTGAAACATCAAGCCAGCTGACAATCATTTGAGTCGTTTGCTCGATAATTCCTCTCATCTACAACATCTCGGAATGCCCGCATAAAAATATTGCGCGAAATTGCTTTGAATGACTTGTATTTACTCAACGCCTGTTGCATCATAAGCGCCCCAACACGTAAAAAAAGTTAGACAGTGAATGCTGAACGTAGACCAACTGAAATGGCTTGCCGATAACGCGGGCTTTGAAACTTTCCTCCAATTTGACGGCAAAGCCATGGATGTCTGCGTCGCTTCTCTTGCCTTCAACAGCGATGACAGATTCGCGCCGTTCAATTCGCACAATAAAAAATTAAACGAAATCAGCCAACAAAATGTTAACTTGTTGCGCGATGCGGCGATGAATCTTGCGGACGAAGGACTCCTGTTTGTTTACGGATTGCCGTCGCATCTTGCGCATTATGCGGTGGCGTTATCCGACCTCTTGACGTTTCGCTATTGGATAGCCATTCGCACCGCGACGAATGAAAAGACCGAAGGGCTCAGACCGGAACACACAGGATTGCTTTTACTCTCAAAAGCTGGCGCCAGCCTCAATAAGATTCGTATGTCGCATTCAATGTGTAGAGTTTGCGGCAAGACTTTGAAAGATTGGGGCGGCAAATCGCACTTGATGAATCCGCTAGGTGTAACCCTTTCCGATGTCTGGATGGATTTAATCGTTGACGCCAATGACCAGATGCCTGGCGAAATCTTCGAACGCATTCTACAACTTTCTTTGAGCATCAAACGAAAACGCTTGGGCCTGCTATCGCTTGATGAAAGACCTTTGCAATTTGCGCTCTTTCAAAATGTAACAAGCGTCGAATCATTCAATCCTCTGAGTTTGCGAAAAGGCGAGGCGCAAAAAGAGCGCGTTATTCCTGCTGTTTTGTTGAACACCATGCACAGAGGCAAATGCCTGGAGGTGTTGAAAAAAATTCCTTCGCGGACAGTTGATCTGGCTTTTGCCGACCCGCCGTTTAATTTGACGGTAAATTATAATGGCTACGGGGATGCGCGAGGGAAGAATGATTACACAGGTTGGTGCAAACGTTGGCTTATTGAATATGAAAGAGTCTTAAAATCGGGCGGCGCGTTGGTGGTCTTGAACCTGCCGAAATGGTCTGTGCATATTGCAGATTTTTTGTGTCGCGCCAAAGGGCTTTATCTGCAAAACTGGATTGTCTGGAACGCGCTGCCTGAACCGAAAGGCGTGTTGATGCCAGCGCACTACAGCTTGCTTTACTTCACAAAAGGCATCACCCCTGGGCGATTCAATTACTGCAATATGGAAAACGGCTGGCAGCCTTTCGATGAAGCGGTGTTTCCGCCAGACAGATCCGATGTTTGCAATCGCAAAATCTGCATGCGAAAACGCCGAGCCTCGGCTTCAACGTGGCGCGGCGAGTTGACAGACATCTGGCATGATATTCATCGCGACAGGCGCAACAATCGCCGCGCCGCTTTAACCAAAGGGCACCCTTGCCCTACCCCTGAAGCGTTGATTGACAGAATCATTCGATTGACTACAAATGCCGGAGATGTCGTGCTCGACGCCTTTGCAGGAGTCGGCACCACGGCGCTCGTGGCAGAGCGGCTGGATAGAAAATTCATAGCGATTGAACAGGACGAGTTTTATAACAACCAGGCAGAGAAGAGAATCAGTGAACGGAAACGGGCTTTACCTTATGCCGCGAAACCACGAAAAAGACGCGGCGTGACCAAGCGAAAGTTGCAGCTTGAGTTGAAGAGACTGGCATTGGAGTTGGGACATATACCTACGAAGTCAGATGTCGAACAATTTTCCGCTTATCACCTACACTCGTTTGAAAATGCCTTTGCCAGTTGGAGCGAAGCCTTAAAAGCCGCAAAGATATTTGTTCATGCGTCGGCAAGAAGCATGGAAAGCATAAGCCAGCAAAATCAAGAAAACTTATTTACGTCTCTTGAACTGGAAGAATTATTTTCTCTGGAATTAGAAAAAGAAGAAAGCGCGAAGCCATCGTAAAAGCTCTGTTTCATTATGAAAATGAACACTTGATGGCTTCGCACTTTGGTTGAAAGATGACTACCGCTCATTCTTTACGGTTATGCCAACTGGTGAAAGAGTTTCGCTGTCAGCAATGACAATTTCCACCCGGCGATTCATCTGTCGCCCTTCGGCAGTGTCGTTGGTCGTCACGGGTTTGTTCTTGCCCAAACCACGCACCGCGATAATCTTCTCTGACTTGATTCCTTCTTGAGAAAGGTAATCGCGGACGGCAGCGGCACGGCCTTCCGAAAGCTTTTGATTATAATCATCTGAGCCTACAGAATCTGTGTGACCTTCAATCTCCAGTTGATATTGGCCAGGATAAGCCAGCAGTATGCCTGCAAGTTTGCTGAGCTTTTCTCTCGCTCCAGGCTTAAGCGATGCCTTGTTGAAATCAAACAACACATCAGAGAGATTGACAATCAAACCACGAGTTTCACGTCTGGTATCAAGGATTGCTGCAATCGAAATAAAGAGACGCTGTTGCAAAGCATCACGCTCGCGTTTCGCCTGTTCTGCATCGCGTTTCGCCTGTTCTGCCGTGACGTTTGCCTGCGCGGTTTCTTGCTTCGCTTCATTCTTTTCTAAACGTGCGCGTTCAGCCTCGAGCCGCGCAACCTCTTCATTGGCTTTCGCTCGTTCGGCTTCGGTCTGCGCAGTTTCGGCGCGCTTGCGGGCTGCGGTTACTTCATTTTCCGCACGCGCTAAGGCGGCGCGATAATCTTCCGTCTCCATCTTCGCTCGTTCGGCTTCTATTCGGGCGCGGTCGGCATCTGTTCTGGCGCGGTCGGCATCAGACTGTGATCGCGCAATTTCTCGATCAGCAGCGCGACGTTCGGCATCAAGTCGCGCTTGTTCTGCGCGCTCAACCGATAGAGTTCGCGCCAATTCGCCTAACCTCATCACATCACGCGCTTCACCGGAATAGACTTTTTCCTTGCTGCGTTTGCGCACCCAGATTGATTCGAGCGTGCTTAATTTATTTTCGGCTTGACGAAGTTCTACGACAGCATATTCGCCAGCTCCTGCACGACGGGCAATCTCTACAGCGCGACGCGCTCCCAAAACTACAAGAGGGGTTGCGTAGTCTGGCACCAGAGAGGAATCTCTGACGACATAATAGACACCGCTGTCACCACGATAATCAATCTGGCTGGTCGTGATGCTGCCTTTGGTATTTTCTCGAAGAACATTCTCCGCAACGATTGCCGGACTTGGCAGTTTTACCATGCCATGAGGTTCTGCGGTTACAATGATTCCGAACGTTTGATTCGGCGTGGTAACTTCGATATTGCTCTTGTTACCAGCGAGCGACAATTCACCGATGTTATCGGCTTGCCCTTCAGGCGCAACTGCCCACAGCACGTAGGTTGTGTAAAATGTGCCTAAGTTTTGCGGATTCTCTAAATTTTCGAGGTGAAGTTTAATGCGTGTGCGGCCGTCTGCCCGTTTGACTTCAGCTTTACCCCTGGCGCGTGGCTGAATAGCTGTGCCAATCATATCAACGGAAGTCCCTTGTTGTTCAGGGTATTTAATAGCTAGTGTTGCGCGCTTTGCCAGCACTACCTGTTCGGTTCTAACCTCTGTAATTGACTGGGCTAGGGCTGTGCTAACAGGAAGTGTCAACAATAAAGCGCTGAATAGAAATACGGTTTTTAATTTCATAATAATCCTCCTTTTAATTAGTTATTTCGCGGATCCCTGTGTTTTATTAAAAACAAAAGACAACATTCTTTGTGAATTATCGTCGAAACATTTGCCCGATTTTATTGAGTAAAAAAATCTCATAGACCATAGAGCGACAAATTCTTAATCCGTTTTCTATGTCATTAATCTTTTGCTGTATTCTTAATCATTCATCATCTCAATTATTGTTTTTGCAAACACTCACCTTTAGAGTGCAATTGATATGCCTTGTACATATAGAAGGAGAAACGTATGAGTTAACTGTTGAGAGCAAACTTGATTTGTATGAAATAAGAAATAATTTGCGTAACTCAGATCTTGAGATTGTGAAGGGTTATCGTACAACTTCACTGTTGCAAATGAAGACAACTCGTTCGGCTTGCTCGAATTTAGTTTATCCGTTTTGCAGGATTATTATAGTCGCGCTTTGTTGATAAAAGTCTAAATCGTGAGTGCAGCTAAAACCTGGATCTGTAATGTTGTTATAATTTCCATACCCAAAATCTTACTCCTGTCTGCCTAGTGTCAGGCTCTCGTCAAAATCAGCAAGATTCGTAAATCAATATGGCATCAAGATTGCTTTTACTGAGTATGGCGTTTCGTTTTGAACGCAACGTGGTTGGCAGTGACTGTCAGCTTATATCTACTTACGTAGAGAAAAGACTATTCGACGTAGGTAATTATTTTCAGGTAAAAGAATCGGAGGAATAATTATGTGGAATGACGATGAAGTAAAAGGCAAAGGAAAAGACATTAAAGGAAAAGTTAAAGAAAAAGTCGGCGATTGGACTGACAATGAGGATCTTGAAGCAGAAGGGCAAGCCGATCAAGTAGAAGGAAAGGTTCAGGGAACCATAGGCGAAGCCAGACGCAAAGTTGGCGAGACCGTAGAAGAAATCGGCAAGAAAGTTGGCCGATAATTAACCTAAATATTTGAAGAGGTGACCGCAAAAATGCCACTGCTGTCACCTCTCTTTTTACTGCTTCAACGTCTATGGCAACTGAGGCTCACTACCTGCCTGTTTAATGCCTGATGCGCGTCACTAAGACTGCTTCCAACATCTATACTCCTAACACATTGCATCAGCTCTCATCGCCCTCGGCAAGAGCTTTCGATTCAGTCGTTGCACAACGACAACAAGAAAAGCTAAATTATCGAAGAGTTGTTAAATCAAATTTGAGATCCAGTGATTGTAGCCGCAATAAATTTCCTGTGTCATAATGCTAGGCACTATGTCACAAATCTTAAAACAAGCCGAAGTTCAAATCGGCGCACAAGGAGAAGTAGTTATTCCCGTCGCTTTGTTGGAAGCGTTAGGTAGCGAACCGGGTGAGATTCTGCTTGCCCGCATTGAAGATGAACGATTAGTTTTTGAGAAACGCGAAAGCATCATTGCAAGATTGCACGCGCATTTCGCACAAATTCCGACGGATATTAGTTTGAGCGACGAACTGATCGCAGAGCGACGAGCCGAAGCCTACAAAGATCGTGAACGTTAAGATGGATGAAGTGAAGACTCCGAAATATGTGCTGGACTCTTCCGCGCTGCTTGCCTGGCTTCACAAAGAGTCCGGCTTTGAAACGGTTGACCCTTTGCTGCCTGATTGTGTTCTTTCTGCCGTAAATTGGCCAGAGACGGTGCAAAAAATAATTGCGAAAGGTGTACAAGGGGATATTGTGAAAGAAGATTTGCAGATTTTGGGATTGACAATTCAATCCTGTACTCAAGCAGACGCAGAGCTTGCTGCAAGTCTTTGGGCAAAAACAAAAAGTTTGGGGCTTTCACTAGGCGACCGCGCTTGTCTTGCTTTGGGCTTGCGTTTGAATTTGCCTGTTATTCCTGCTGACCGAGTTTGGACAAGTGTGAACATCGACGTAACCATTCAATCTATTCGTTAATTCCCCAACCGTGAAAAAAAATGCAAGTGACAGAAAAACTTTACTTCACAGATTCAAGCCTTTTGCAGTTTCAAGCCAAGGTGATTTTTGTTGAAAGTCTTGATGGCGCAGACCGTGTAGCGCTTGACCAAACCGCCTTTTACCCGACAGGCGGCGGTCAGCCAAATGACACGGGCAAGATCAATGGTGCAGATGTCGTTGACGTTATCGAAGATGATGACGGAACGATTTTTCATATCATCAAGCAAAGCGGTCGCCTACTCGTTGGGCAAAGCGTCGAAGCGAGCGTTGACAAAGAGCGTCGCCTTGACCATCTCCAACAACACAGCGGGCAACATATTCTTTCGCAAGCCTTCATTCAAGCTTGCCAGGCTGAAGAGATTGCCAATGCAATTATTTTTGACAATCGCCCGATGCGTGTTCAT
>JANMSG010000813.1:0-5698 GCA_031389065.1 Acidobacteriota bacterium
GCTTGGTGCACTGGCCGAAGGACCGGCACACGGGGCTTGGACGGGCAGCAAAAATGATTACCGTCTGACTTTCCAGGTATTCACTTTCGATGAGAACGGACTACCGTCTGTGCGTATAAGAGTTCGTTGCACGATTAAGGTAGTGAGAGACACTTTGACGGCTACCTATACGGTTGACATCATCGAGCCGGACGGCAACATTATTCCAGCCGTTGCTACCGGACCTTTCTCAGGCGTTCGCTTACCAGTAGTGCCGGAGTAGAGAATCTTTGAAGTGCAGGCGTTGAGAGTCCCGCCTTCAGGCGGAAGATTCCGCCTTCCTGGGATATCTGACCTTGTCTTCAAGCAAACGCTAAACACATACCAATCAAAAAAAGCAGCCGATTCGCTAATGAATCGGCTGCTTTTTTCTTTATGTCAACTCCGAATTTTAGTCTTGTTTCGGCAGTCGCCGGGGTTCCGGCTCACGCTTCACGGCATAATCACGCCAGCAGAACAGAGGCGCATTCGGGTCTGATGATTCGAAAACTTCTTCCTCGTCAAATCCGAAGGGGAAAAATCCTGTTGGCGTTGTCGGCGCGGGCGGCGAAAATTTCGGATCAAGCGCTTTGGCAATTTGATCGCGCGCGTCTTCCAGATGGTAACGGGTTTCGCGGTCGGCGGCGCGCACAATTGCTTTGCTGACGGCTAGACTCAAAGCGCGAAGTTCGCCGCGAATGAACGGACGTTGATCGTCTGTCACGGCGGCTCTGCCGTTCAATTTGTCAGCCATCAAATCAACATAGGCGCGTTGTAAATTGCGGCGATAGGCGTCAATTTGCACAGCCGCTGCGCCTTCGGTTTCGCGCCAGATGCCACGGCGTACGTCTTCGAGAAATTGCGTTGCGCCGTAAGCATTTTTGCCGTCAATCGCTTGTTGTTCAACCAGACGCCCAAAGCGAGCGGAACTCATCAGCGAACCAAGCACACGCATCTGTGCATTCTTGACGCGGTCGAGAGCCCCGTTTGGCTCTATGCGGCGAAGCACTTCCGGCTTGAGCGACCAGGTTGGCGTAGTAAAAGCGTTGTCGTTTAAGAAGCGCACGGCTTCCATCTGCTTCTCTTTTGGAATCGGTGTAAAGCGCACACCTTCCTGTCCGCCGTGCTTTTGTTGCGAATTGAAGCCACCGACAATTGCCGTAACGTGGGTCATCTCGGTCGCCCATTGACCAAGCATCCTGCCATACACGGAATTCAGGTCGTCGTAAGGTTCGCCCGGTCTTGTGGTTGCTGTGAGCAACAGATTCGAGACACGTTCGAGGTTCTTCAAACCGAGCGCGCTTGATTTCACAGCGTCTGCATCGCCCACTGCTTCGGTCAATTCACCAGGGTCAGCGCCGCGTGATCCGTTGGTTGAAAAGCGCAAGTATGGCGTTTTGTCTTGCACACGCGCCCATTCATCAAGAGTCTTCTTTTCATCCGCAGAAGTTTTCGCGCCCGGAATTGGTTTATACCCCCACATTGTCGCCCACTTGTCGTAGGGGCCAATGCCGGGAATCAAATCGGCTGTGTCAATTTTATCTTCGGGTTGCGCGACGTAGTTGAAACGCGAATAGTCCATCAAGGTCGGCGTGTGTCCCATCTTCTTGACCCACTCGCGGTCACGGACTTTTTCCGCAGGATACGTGGAACTGGCTTTCATATTGTGCTGGAAGCCGAGCGTGTGACCGACTTCGTGAGCCACAACGTATTCAACCAACTGCCCCATCAGATCATCCGGCAGAGGCAGCTTTTGGGCTCGCGGGTCGAGCGGGCCGACCTGCGTGAAGTACCAATCGCGCGACAGGTTCATGACGTTGTGATACATCTGTATGTCTGATTCGAGAATCTCGCCGGTGCGCGGATCGTGAACGTGCGGTCCACTGGCGTTTTCAATTGTCGAAGGCAGCCAGCGAATCACCGAGTAGCGCGCATCTTCGGGACTCCAATCGGGGTCTTCCTTAGGTGTTGGCGCGTCTTTGGCGAGGATGGCGTTCTTGAATCCCGCCTCTTCAAAAGCCGCTTGCCATTTCTCTATGCCACGCTTGATAAAGGGCACTAACCAGGTCGGTGTCGCCGGATCAACATAGTAAACAATTGGTTTGATGGGTTCAGATAGATCAGCGTTTGGATCTTTCTTTTCCAAGCGCCAGCGTGTCACATAGCGGCGCAGGGGGGCGCGATGTTCCGCCTGTCCAAAATCCTGTTGACGGACAGAGAAGTAACCGACGCGCTCATCGAACAAACGCGGCATCATAGGATTTTCGGGAAGTTTGACCATGCTGTAATGCATCACGATGCTGGCGCTGCCAGGGCGCATTCCGGTTGCTGCAAAAGGATTTGGCGGTCCCGCGGTTGGTGTTGTCGAAGGCGGCGAAACGTATGTGTGAGTTGCTTCGACTTCGATGTTTTGTGGGAATGAAACAACGCGCTCGATGAAGGAACGCGAGGTGTCCAGGTTGCGGGCGCGCAGGCGCGAAGAAGCGCTCAACTCAATCACATCTGTTGAAAAGAGGCGCGTCACGTCAAGCACACAAGACTCACCCTCGCCGAAGGCTTCTATGTTGAAAGCCATAATGATGGCGTCGTTGTTAGCCGATTGCACAGCTTTCGAGATTGGCGAACGCGGGTCTGCGACGATTTCATAATTTACGCTCTTGAGGAAAACGCGATTGCCGTAGCGCTCCCATTTGACTACGCGGTTGCCCATTGCTTGTCCGCCGTAGCCAACGCCAAAGGTAGTCTTGGCGATTTGTGAAACCCATAGAAACTCTTTGCCAAGTTCGCTTTTGGGGATTTCGTAATAGAACTTGTCCTTGATGCGATGCACGGCGAAGATGCCCTTATCGGATTTCGCATCTTTGGTGATCACTTTGTCGTAGGGCTTGGGTTCAGCCAACTGGTCAGGTCTGCCCGGAAACGCCGGACGGTCTTGTGCGGCAGCCGGCACAGGGTCTTGCGACTTCGCGCCCGCAAGCGTCGTCAGAGGCTGTGCAAGCATGAAGATTGGAAGCGCGACTGCGAGACAAATCGCAGAGAATTTTTTCATGGTTTTTCTCCTTGAGAGATATGAATAGTGTTTGTGTGCGTGATTCGATTCAATGAGGTTCCACTGAAAGTGAAAGCATACATGCTTTGTCCAAATGTTTTCAACAGGCAATGGATAAAGTCTGGCAAACACTGCTTTCAATCGGCTAGGTAGGGTTTGAGTCGTTCGATGATTTCATCGGGAATCGGAATGCCCTTGAAAGTCGAACGACTGACGCAAGCCAAAATGATATGTCCTTCGGCGACGAAATCACTCTCGCCTTTTTTGTTCACTTCAAAACGCAGGGTGAGCGATTTCGTGCCGAAACGTCCGACGTAAGCCGAAACCTCTATCAAATCATCGAGCACAAGCGGCTTGCGAAAATCGAAATGGATCTGCACACGCGGCAACCAGATGTCTAGTTTGTCGAAAACTTCCGAATAAGAGAGACCCACAGAGCGAAACAATTCCGTTTCGGCGATTTCAAAAAAGCGCAGGAACTGCCCGTAATAAATAATTCCGGCGCGGTCTATGTCAGACCAACGAACGTGTTCTTCAATGGTAAATCGCTTGTGCATCCGTCTCCTTTCTGACACTTGAGGGCTGAATAGCCCAAGAAGTTATTGCGCTGCCTCAATGACGAATTGCGATTGTAAGCGATGGATGGATAGTTGTCATCTGCCAGCTATAACGAATCGTTTGCAAATGATATGCTTTGTCGGTAGCAAAATTTTCTGAGCAGCGGTGTGAACTTCCAGCCGCATCTAAAACGACGTGAAGCGAACACTACAAATAATCGGAATCGTTTTAACCATTCTTTACGCCGCAAGCATCATCTGGCTGTATGTGCGCCAGCCTCGTACGCTTGAAGAAATCAAAACCCAAGCCGCTGTCGAAACCAATCTTTACAGCGTGAAAAAAGAGAATTTCGATGAAGCGATCAAACAGTTCAACAGCGGGCAATACGCCGTTGCGATTGACCAGTTCAAATTAGCCGACACCGCAGAACGCGACCCCGCTACGCAATTCAATATAGCCTATTCGTATTATATGTTGGGACGTGGCAGATTCAATGACGATGACGAAATGTTCAAGAAAGGACTCGCAGCCGTTGAACATTGTCTGGCGAACGCGCCGAATAATATTTACGTATCAGAGCGCAGTGATTTGGAAATCAAGAGCGCGGCAGCGTTGCGCGAGCGTTTCAAAGAGGGACTTGAAGTCACGCCTGCCGATTTCAACCCATTAGATTGGTTCAAGAAAAGCTCGTAGATTATTCGAAATGCAGAAACCTGAGCCGAAAGATTTATTCATCTACCTCATCGCGCCTTTCCTGTTTTTGACCGTGGCGCTGGCGGGCGGAATGCGTTTCGCCGTTGGCAGCAACGAACTCCGTTTCCTTGCGCCGCAACTTGTGGCTGTGATTTTGGCGGCATTCGTTTTGATTTTATTTGTGCGCGGCGGGCTTGTTGAATTGAACAAATACGCGGGCGAACATCTGGGCGTGCTTGAAAATGTTTCAGGCGTACTCAGGCTTGCGACAATCTATTTTGCCACCGTTCAGATTTTCAATTCGGTAACCCCTGAAAAAGGCTTGCTGAATTTCTGCTTTAACCTTTTTTACTTTTTGATCTTCTTCAACAATCTTTTCGTCGTCTTCAACCCTGTGCGACTGGCAAAAAGCCTTGCCATCGTTTTGGGCGCGTCGTTTGTATTAAAGTATTTGATTCTTGCAGACCTGTTTGCGCCCAGCCAGTCTTGGGCAAAGTATATGCTGCAAACCTTGATGCAGTCGGCAACGCTCGGTGCCTTGGATTACGAAGTTTTCGCGCCCGGCACAGGGTATCTTTCGTTTGCCGCGCTTGCTTTGTACATCATTGGGCTTTACATCATCGCGCCGCCTGTCGACAGAGCCGAAGAGATGCTCTACGACCTTTTCATTGAGCGCTACAAACTGACACCCGTCGAGCGCCGTCGCTTACTTGCCGCCGTTGCCGAAACCGCTTCGCGCACAGATGAAATAGAAGTTGTCGAAGCTGAGTTGGTTGAAGAGAATGAAAACAAACCGTAAGGGCGCACGGCTGTGCGCCCTTTTTCCATCAATCTTTCACGACTCGAAAGAGTTCCAGAGCCGCATGAAGGCGGTCCCTCTCCCCGCGTGCAAGCCGTGGGTGCTGCCGCCGGTACTCGGCGAGTGAGCAAATCTCGACGATACCCATGCCGCCGTCTGGTTCGCGATTCACTTCGACCGTGACCATCGTATGACCATCAACGAGAACAAGGAAAATCTCCTCGCCCTGTTCTGGAATCCAATAAATTACATGGGCGTGAGTGAGCGACGGGAATCTCTCTCGAAGCGCCGCTGCCAACTTCGGGTTCCGGTCGCCGCGCACGAGACCCTCGCTCGCCAGAGCAAGTTCCTGTTGCATTGCTTCGTCTTGCTGTTTGTTCCGCATTGAATTAGCCGCGGTATCAGTAAGCGACCGAACCTGAAATGTGTATTCATTCACAAAGGCGCACAGCCGTGCGCCCCTACAATTATTTGCAAATTATTCCGAATTTCGCATATACCGCTTGATATTCCAGATCTCTCTGGCGTATTCAAGAATCGTGCGGTCGCTGGAAAATTTCCCTGTGCGAGCGACATTTAAA
>JANMSG010000869.1:0-3617 GCA_031389065.1 Acidobacteriota bacterium
CTTCTTCAGTTCCTCTTATTCATAAAGACAGGGGTTCCGCTTTGCGATAAAGAATGCTCTGCGGCTTGCAGCACACGCAAAACTTGCAAGCCGCTTTCACCATCTGTCAAAGGCTGCTTGCCGGTTTCGATGCACTCTAAAAAGTGCAAACACTCGCGACGCAAGGGTTCAGCCTTTTCTAAAGCTTCAGCAATGCCTTCGTTTTTTCGCATCACCGGTTCGCCATCCACAAACTCAACGCCTTGATCGTAAATCATCAACTTGCTCTCTTTTCGCACATCATCAAAGACAGCCATCTTTTTTGAGCCGACAACGACTAAGCGCTGCTCTTTGTAAGGGTGCAGCCAACTGACAAAGATGTGGGCGCGAACGCCTGTGGGGAATTCGATATTTGTAACGGTGACATCGGCGATATGTGATTGCAGATAGGCTCCACCTGTCGCGGCGATTTGTACAGGCAATTGGCCAACCAGTCGCAAAATAATGGCAATGTCGTGTGGCGCAAAGCTCCACAAAATATTTTCTTCGCGTCGAACTTTGCCTAAATTGAGGCGATTGGAATAGACATAGCGCAACTGTCCAAGTTCGCCAGTGGCAATTAACTCGCGCAGTCTCAAGACCGCCGGATGGTATTCAAGGAGATGCCCTACCATTAAAATAGAGTTCTTTTCACGCGCCAGATTTACCAGGCGCTCGCCTTCCGTCACATCCAGCGTCAAAGGCTTTTCGACAAGGACGTGTTTGCCCGCTTCAATCGCAGCGGCAGCCAAACGATAATGGGTCTCGGCAGGCGTAGCAATCACCACGCCGCGCACCTCTTCATCGGTTAAGACTTTTTGATAATCGGGTTCGACCTGCACGTTTGAAAACGTCTCACCGATCATTTTCAAAGAGGCTTCGCTGGCATCGCAAACGGTTTTCAAAACGCCAAGCTCGTGAAAATTGCGAACGTGATTAATCCCCCAATAGCCAGCACCCACTACTGCTACTTTGGTCTTTGTTTCTTTGCTCAAAACTGTCCTCTAAAAAATCTCTCTAGCAAGTCATTCGCACATCACAGCCCTGATAGAATGATGAAATCAAATCGCACACACTAAAAGTGGCCAGACTATTTATAAACCATGAAGAGTCCGCGCTTCAGACACTTCTTATCGTTTAACCTGAGTTCCGCAACGAGGGCAGAAGCCTGCCGTTTCGGGCAAATTCAATTGACAGCCTGCACAAACCAGCCCCCCCGCAGGGGGATTCGGCGAAACGATAGAAGATAACGGTCTAGTGGAATCAGGCGGCGGCGTTGGCTGTTCAATATTTGGAGGCGCAATAGAATGTTCAAGTAACGGCCCGCTTGGTGGAGGCGCCACAGGAGGAGTTTGCGGTTGTCCATAGGCGCTGTTTGGAAAGGGTTGTTGGTAACCGCTACTCGGATACTGCTCAACGCCTGCCTGCCCATAGTTGGGGGGCGTTGGCTGTTGATGCGCATCAGGGAAGGGTTGCGCATAACCGCTCGGCGAAGGAGGCGCATTCGGCGTGAAGTATCTTGCGCCTTCCAGTCCGAAGCTGTCTCGATAAGCGACCGCTGTAATCGTGAACAGTAGCGGGATGGTTGCCAGCAATCCGACATAACAGGCATAGCTTCCGGCTTGAGCAATCAACTGCACAACGAAAGCAAAAAGCGTGAACATCAATAAATTATTCTTTGTGAGTTCATAGCTTGCCTTCATTGCCTCAATTGGGCCGAGCCTGCGCTCAATGATCAAAGGGACTGTAAAGAATAAACAACCGGCAACGATAAAGGCAGGTACAACGCAGAGCACCATGCCAACCATAGTCAAGATCGCTCCCAAAATTGAAGATATTAAAATCGGGAAATACGTGCTGCCACCGGAGAACAGATCGCGGAGTTCGACTTTACCGCCTCGCATTTGTTTGAGGGCACTCTTGTGCATACCACCAGTGAAAAACGCCGCGATAAAAAGCGTGAAGAACATCACCGCAAAAAATATCAGATAAAAGGTTATTAGCACTTCGGGTCCCATTGGGGGCTGGCTTGAGCGGCGCGCCGCGCTCTCAGAAATTTGCATAATAAGGTAGCCGTAAAAGCCGCCCATGAGGATGATCATAGGAGTCCCGCAGATGAGCACAAAAACCAGCGTATTGATAACCCAAGCCTTCCATTGTTCAGTGAACATTTTCCAGCCCTCGCTGATCCACTCGCCAAAACGAACCTGCGGCTTTTCTATGTTTTGCATTGCTGTTCCTCTCTATGAATGTGACTGATAAATATTTTGCGATTGAGCTTAGTTTCTAGCGATTCATCGCTTGCCAATCCCTTATCACTTTACAATAAATACAACTTCAAAAAGACGACCACCTGAAGAATACTGAAAAAACGGAATGATAAGCGGTGAAGAAGCTTCCATTCGATTGATTGCTTAGTAGGACGCGCTCCTGATTTCTTTCAATTCATCGTACGATTTGGATCGTCTAAACCGAACAGGCTGCTATAGGCAACGGCTAAGGACGAAATAATCCATGGCATGGTTACGAGCACACCGATGCCGCAGGCAAAGAAGCCGCCAGACCCGATGATTGCGAAAACGAATCCGACAATCCACCACATCAAAGCGTCTTTGGTGAAGATTTTTTTTCCTATGTCATTGATCGCCGCGGCGATATCGGCTTTGCGATCCAGAATCATTGGCAGAGCCAAGCCGAAAATCATGGTCATCATAGGCATCACGACAAACTTCAACACGGTTGACAGCCCCCCACCTCTACCAATGCCGCTGAGTCCTCCATAAATCCCCGCGTAAATCAAGAAGGCTAAAAAGGCTTGCAAGAATCGCCCTTCCCAGTTGAACAAATCGTTTATTTCAGGGCGTTCGCCTTTCATCGTTTTAAACGCCATGCGATAGAGTCCCATCACCATAGGTCCAGCCAGTACACCCAGGGTGCCCATACCAATCACTCCAACCAGCAGCGTTGCAAGCGACATCAACAACCAGTTCTCTTTATAGACGCGCCAGCCTCCAGATAGCCAATCGCCTAGCGAGATATTTCTCGGTAGCGGCGGCACGGGCGTTTGATAAGCCGTCGGCTGAATATAGCCCGGTTGTGGTTGATAAAGCATAGGCGATTGATAAGGTTGTGAATAATCAACCGGCGATTGATATGGGTCAGGCTGTTGATACGTCGGCGGCTGGTTGTAACCAGTGTTTTCAGGTTGTTGGTAAGTTGGCGGCTGGTTGTAACCAGCGTTTTGCGGTGTATACGGCTTATCAGGCGGTATATAAGTCGGACCGGTTGGCAAGCCCGGCGAAGCGGTTTGCCCAGGATTCATCTGTTCTGTAGGACGCGATGCGTCCGGCGCAGTCGGAGCATTTTGCGGCAAATTCAAGGTCGGCGCTTCTTCAATATCTATATCGCTAAATGCGCTTGAAGACCTACCGCACCGTTTACAAAATCGCGCATCCTGTTCTACTTCATACCCGCAATGTGTACATATAGTCATTGGCTGATCTCCGCTTTCACTTGAACGAAGAAGAATCCTCAATAGTTGCCCTCAATACAGTGAACAGTGAATAGTGAATAGTAAAGGCACTTCCTGATTCATGAAT
>JANMSG010000871.1:0-2580 GCA_031389065.1 Acidobacteriota bacterium
CTCGAAAACATTTTCATGACATCTATAGAATGGTTTCATTCAAATACCGTTAAATCAACTTCCGCGAAAAACTCTTTGTGAAGATTGCGTGCAACGTTGTCAACGTGGCTGTTTTCTATCACGAAGGTCAAGTTAATTTCAGACGCGCCCTGACTAATCATGTGAATGTTGGTGTCGCCGATTGACTTGAACA
The DNA here is from genome assembly GCA_031389065.1 of Acidobacteriota bacterium. Classification (GTDB taxonomy): domain Bacteria; phylum Acidobacteriota; class Blastocatellia; order UBA7656; family UBA7656; genus JACQDB01. Next base: position 194 of record JANMSG010000871.1, read on the forward strand.
ATTTCGCGGCAACCCCTGGCGTGAATTTCAAATTGTCCCCGACGACGCAAACAATCGCCTTGTCATGTTCGACGTAGACTTCGCCGATGCCGCTCAAATCTTTGGTGATGGCGTCAAGCCTCTCTACATTATCGAGCGTCATCGAAACAGACACTTCTGAAGTCGTAACCACATCAACAGACGTTTGGTGTTGCGCGAAGACTTCAAATATAGCTCGCAAAAATCCGTGCGCCAGAAGCATGCGCGTCGAATTGACATTAACAATCGTCACGCCGCGTTTGAAGGCTATGGCTTTTATCAAATTGCGCGAAGGTGGCGCGTCTGCAAGTATCAACGTGCCTTCGCTCGACGGGTTTTTTGTGTTGTAGATATGAACCGGAATCTTCTTTTCAACCGCAGGCAAGACTGTGCTGGGGTGCAAAACTTTCGCGCCAAAGAAAGATAGTTCCGCAGCTTCCGCAAACGAGATGACACGAATGCGCCGCGCATCCGGCACGACGCGCGGGTCTGAGGTGAGCAGGCCATCAACATCTGTCCAAATCTCTATGGCTTTCGCATTGAGTGATGCGCCAATGATGGCTGCCGAATAATCGGAGCCGCCGCGCCCTATGGTTGTTGTCACACCTTCTAAGGTCGCGCCTATGAAGCCTTGCGCGACAGGCACGCGATTGGCGTTGATGATGGGAAGGAGCGCGGCGTGCACCCGCGCTTCGGTTGCGTCCAGGCGCGGCGCGGCGCTCGTGAAGTTGCTATCCGTGATGACGAAGTTGCGCGAATCAACCAGTTCTGAATCAATACCGTGAGCTTGAAATGCAGCGGCGATAATTAAAGACGAAAGCCGCTCGCCGAATGACACAATCGCGTCTTTGCTGCGCGGTGTGAGTTCGCCTAAAGTGGCAACCGAGCGTGCCAGATTATCGAGTTCGGCAAAATGTTTTTGAATATTTTGCTCCACATCTTTGAGCCCATATCCTTCGCGCACGCTTGTATCATTGCCTGACAAAAGCTCGCGCGCAGTTTTCAAATGACGCTCGCATAATTCGTTGATGATTCTCTTTGCTGCTTCATAATCGCGTTCGTGCGCCACTTGCGCGATGCGCAGCAAGGTGTCCGTGACTTTCGACATCGCCGACACCACAACAACCGGCGATTGGTTGATTTTGCTTTTGACAATCTCTGCTACCTGGTTAATTGCGGTTGCGTCTTGAACAGACGTTCCGCCGAATTTCATGACAATCATTTTTCTTTCGTTCACCTATTTCTTTCGATTTTATTCAATCTCGCTTCAAACCAATCCCCACTCTTTCACTACGTTGAGAATCGAAGGCTTCGGGTCTTGCCAGAGCCATTCAACTTTTAACCATAAACCCTCGAACACACGACTGTGAAAGATGCCGTTGGCATCCACAGGCATCACTTCATATTTCCCATCTGCGCCGAGGTGATAAAACTCTGTCTTCTTTCGCAAAGGGTCAAGGAGCCAATATTCCGGCACCCCACCTTCTTCGTATTCGTAATATTTATCGCCTCTGTCACGCGCCCGGCTTTCAGGACTGATGATTTCAACAACCAAGTCTGCTGCTCCTGCGAGATGATTTTTTTTCAAGCGCGCGAGGTGCTCATTGGCGACAAAGAGAATGTCAGGCGACCTGCCGTTCAGATGCGGCGCGGTCTTCATATTAAACGGATCATAACGAATCACACCAATCCCTTTTGTTTGAACCCAAATTTGAAACAGAGAAATTAAAAAAGCTCCAATTGCATTATGCTCGCCTGATACGGTACCCATAACAATCACCTCGCCATTCACCCACTCACAGTGCTGTTCTTCATCTGCCCATTGCAGAAATTCTTCATAAGTCATCTTCAAAAGCGTTTTGACTTGAGCGGGCATTGCCGATTCTTGTGGCTTGAGCTCTTGCACCATATAGACTCCTTTCTGAAGGTTCACAATTTGAGAAAACTCATGGCTATTGTAGCACGTTCCTTTCGTCAGGCTTTCTCGCATTGCTATGCTTGTTCTTGCTCGTCATATTAAAGCGCAAAGTGGGTAAAAACGGAAAACCGAAAATTGAAACCTGACCAGGCCTTTTGCCTTTTGCTGCGCTTTTTGTTAGATTCGCCTTTCAGTAGCCCTAACACGCAAGCCCTGATTTGCGAGTTATTTTTATATGAAAAAAAAAGACCTCTTCTTTCTCATCGGCACGCTCGTGGTGATCGGCATATTCATATACTTATCGGTCATCGGAAGAAAAGCGAAACCGCTAAGCAGTGTTGCAGACCATGCGGGGATCAGCAGTAAAACAGAGCCTGAAACCTGCTTCACCTGTCACGCGCTCGATTCAAAAGTCAAACCGATGCCAGAACATCATCCGAAGAAAGGCCGA
>JANMSG010000872.1:0-11395 GCA_031389065.1 Acidobacteriota bacterium
CCTTGTACGGGCGACCCTCTGTGGTCGCCCCTGCCCAAAAACAAAGGGATTGCCAGAAGGGGCGACCACAGAGGGTCGCCCGTACAGGTCGTTTCAGAAGAAATCTTTTTCTTAACCTCTATAGAAGGGTTTTGTCAAAAACACAACATCGCTTATCACTCTTTTCCGATACCGGATCGTCATATTCCCTCGTCAATCATAGAGGCTAAAATATTTGCTCAGAAGCTTGCGAATCTTTTGTCTGAAGGAAAGAGCCTGGTTGTTCATTGCAGACAAGGCATCGGCCGTTCTTCAATGATTGCCGCTTGTGCATTGGTTTTGAGTGGATTTTCTGTTGACCCTGCCTTTGAAAAAATAGAACGCGCAAGAGGTTGCCAGGTTCCTGATACTCAAGAGCAACGTGATTGGGTGGTTCGGTTTTGCGAGATATCTGCATGATTCTTTAAATGCGTCCTTGTTTGTGTGTTAAATTATTTCTACACGAATTTTGATTCCCTATTGGAGAGGCGCTATGAGTTTAGTTATTTCTGATGAGATTCTTCAATCAGCGCGAATGTCCGAAGATGAATTGAAGCAAGAGATTGCCGTTTTACTTTTTCAAAAGGGCAAGCTCTCACTTGGGCAGGCAAGCAAGTTAGCAAAAGTAAGCCAATTGCAATTTCAACATCTTCTGGCAAGCCGTCAAATCTCTATACATTACGATGTCAATGATTTTGAGCAGGACCTTGAAACTCTGAAGGAGTTAAGACAATCGTGATTGTCATAAGCAATACTTCGCCTATTATAAATTTGGCTGCCATAGGACGTTTGGATTTATTGAATTCGCTTTATGGCAAACTAATAATTCCACAGGCTGTGTTCCTGGAAATCACCAACGTGGATGAGACAAAGGCCGGAGCGAAGGAAGTTAAGAACGCAGACTGGATTGAATCGCGCATACCCACAAATCATGCTTTAGTCGCAACCCTCAAATCAGAGCTTGATGAAGGCGAAGCAGAGGCTATCTCTCTAGCTGATGAATTAAAAGCCGACTTATTACTTTTGGACGAGCGTTTAGGTCGCACAGTCGCACGTAGATTAGGGATTCGGTTCATTGGACTTTTAGGTGTTCTTGTGAAAGCCAAAGATAAAGGTCTTATTTTGGCTGTCAAACCTTTGCTTGATGACTTAATTCTTAAAGCAGGATTCTGGATAAAAACCGATTTATATGATCGTGTTCTTCTTGAAGTTGGAGAGTGAAAGACTGTAATAATTTGTTGGATTACTCCGCAATGAGTGAAAAATATCGAAGCGAAATAGAGCCTTTCATTCTTTCTTTGCCTGACCCGCAAGCGGCGCGTGTTTTTCTGGAAAGGCTTGAAGACGCGCATCCGCAATACGCCGCCAAATGCAAAGGCGACTCGCTTTTGCTTTCGCGCCTCCTGACGATTGCTGCTTATAGCCCTTTTCTTGCTGAAAATTTGCTGCGCCACCCTGACAACATTGATTGGTTTAACCTCGAAACACAACGCGGCATCGGGCAAGGGAAAACCACAGAGCAACTGTCACAAGACCTCAGCCGTTTCGCCACACGGTTGTATGATGCGGATGCGCGAACCCTTCTCGTGCGATTCAAGAACCGTGAGCTTCTCAGAATTTATCTGCGCGATTGTTTAAACATCGCGACACTTGCGGAAATCACCGAAGAAGTATCAAACCTTGCTGATGTGATTTTGCAATACGCGCTGAAATTTGCCATGCAGGAAGTGACCAATCAACACGGCTTGCCATTGATACGCGACGAACGCGGGCGCATCGCGGCAGCCGAGTTTGCCCTCATCGCGCTTGGCAAACTCGGCTGCCGCGAATTGAATTACGCCTCCGACATTGATTTGATGTTTCTCTATTGTGGCGTAGGCGAAACCGCAGGCGATGGTCGTTCATCTACTTCTGTCATCACGAACAAAGAGTTCTTTACGCGAGTCGCTCAACGCCTGGTCAAAACCATCAGCGGACTTTCGGTTGAAGGCGCTGTCTATCGCGTTGATTTGCGCCTCAGACCGTACGGGCGTGACAGCGATATCGTTTGGGAAGCTGAACGCGCCGCCGATTATTATCACCTCAAAGCCGAAAATTGGGAGCGCCAGATGTTGATTCGAGCGCGCGCCTCGGCAGGAAGCGAAGCCGTATTTACAGGCTTTTTTGATCTCGTGCGTGATGTGGTTTTCAATAACGAGCCGCATCCGAAAGCGCTTGCCGATGTGCGCCGCGCCAAAGATAAAATTGATCGCAAGGTCGCCAATCAAGCGGGCGGCTTTAACGTCAAGCTGGGGATTGGCGGCATACGCGAGATTGAATTCATTGCTCAAGCATTGCAACTCGCTTACGGAGGGCGCGAACCCTGGGTGCGATCTGCGCAAACTTTGATCGTGCTGGCGCGGCTTGCTGAAAAAAGCCATTTGACAGAGCAAGAACGCGCTTCGCTTTCATCCGCTTACACTTTTTTTCGCGTCGTCGAACATCGCCTGCAAATGGAACACGGAGCGCAAACCCACACCCTGCCGCTCACCGATGAAAAACTGGAAGTGCTGGCGCGACGTTGCGGTTATCAAACCGTGAGCGATTTCACAGCCTTGAAGCGCGACACGGCTTTCGTCAATCCTGCTGCCGCTGCCGCCTTCAAGCGCGACGTTGAATCACACGCGGCAAATGTGCGCGCCATTTACAACCATGTTTTGTCGGAAAGCGCAACCGGCGATGTGGATTCGTCAAACGATTTTCCCATACAAACAAGCAATGCAACTCACGCTGCAAAGCAGGCGATTGATGTCGCGATCAACAACACACCTGCGAAAAGTGAAACGACTGAAGCCGCTACTATTTTGATTCCTGAGACAAGTAAAACAGCAGATCTCGCAAACGAGGCGCAACAGTTTTCTGTGATTGATGTGCCCACTCTTACGCAATCCGGCGCACCGAGGTTTGATGATGAAACGATGCGATCAATCCATCAAGCGACTAACGCCATCAGTCATTTGCTCGCTTCACGAACAACGTCAGAACGTCCAGGCGAGCCGCAAACTCGCGTTTTAAACGTGATTTCACCCATCGAAAAGATCATCGCTTCGGCAAGCGAAGGGGCAATAAATCCCGTGCGTTCTTTAAAGAACCTGACCTCCTGGGCGGAGTCCTTTGCGACCTACAACAACAATCATTCGCAAACGCTTTTGCGAATGATTGTTGATGAGTTACCGCCGTTTATCACTCGTCTGATTGCCATCTTCAGCAGTCAATATTTATCGAGCATACTGATTTCAAGACCGCTCCTTTCCTCTGTGCTTTTTGAATCCAACAACCCCTCCACGACCAACGATTTTCTCGAAGTAATGCGCGAGGCAATCAGCAAAGGCGACAGCTTTTCAGATAAAGCAGACGCCCTTCGCCGCGCCTGGTACGAGTTGATTCTCGGAATCGGAAATCGCGACTTGTCGGTAGACGGTAGGCGGTGGTCGGTAGCCGGTAATGCTCAACAAAAGAGCAGTCAGCTTTCGGCAGTCGCCGAAAACCCTGAAACGAAAATTCAATCTCTTGCCATTGATTGTCAATTACCGACCACCGACCACCGTCTACCGATTACTGACCACCGACTGCGCGAGAGCAATCTGGAACAGACGGCTCTTGCAGAAGCTGCTCTGCAACTGGCTACGGAAATCACCCTTGAATCTTTGGGCGTAGGTGAAGTTTTACCGTTTGCGATTATGGGACTTGGCAGACTCGGACACGCGGGCATGGATTATGGCTCGGATCTCGATTTACTCATTGTTTTTGACGATTCGGCGAGTTGGCATCCAAAGCTTGAAGCTGATGAAGCGGTAAAAATATACAGTACAGCGCAAGAATTTTACGCGAACTTCACTGCCCAACTTTTGAAACTGCTTTCGTCAATTACACGAGATGGCTTTATTTATCGGGTTGATTTGCGCTTAAGACCGGAAGGCAAAAACGGGCAACTGGCGCAAGGCTTGAGTAGTTTGCTGGTTTATTTGAAAGAGCGCGCCTCTGCCTGGGAACATTCGGCATACTCAAAAGTGCGCGAGGTCGCGGGCAATTTGCGTATGGGGAGGCGCGCCCGTCAAGCGATTTGCGAAACCGTTTTCGAGGCGGCTTCGCAAAATGCTTCCTTGCAGGAAGAACTGGCAACTATGCGAACGCGCCTCGAAAAAGAGAAAGCCAAAGGCAATAAGCGCGACATGAAATGGGGCGCTGGTGGAATGACAGATGTCTATTTCATCACCCGATTTTTGCAACTGCGCGACAAGATCTCTTTTCCTACCGATGAAGGCACTACGGCTCTGGTCAGACATCTTGGCGAGGTTGGCTCGCTCGATGAGAAATCTACGCAGAAGTTATTTGAAGGCTATACATTTTTGCGCAGGCTAGATCATTGGATGCGCCTGTTGCTTGATCGTCCAACGCAAGTGTTGCCAGCCTCGCAAGTCGCGCTCGGCGATATTGCGCGTTCCCTAGGGTTGTCGTCAATCGAGGATTTCGAGCGTGAGTATGCTTGTCACACTACAGCCATCCGCGAGGTTTATCATCGCGTTTTCTATATCATTTCAAGATAGAAAATTAGATTAAATTTTCATTCCGTTACACAGGCATTTCCCTGCATTCTGTTTTCATTATTTTGCATCCATTCAGGCGTTAGGATAGACTCTCGTGTCGCAAAGGCTTCCAAGCCAGAGTTGCCGAACCTTAGAGATTGCGCCATCTCAGGCACAATAAAGACGTGGATACCAAAGTAAGAAACGGTTATGAGCGATACTGTCCGACAATCAGATACTGACCAGAGCTATCTGGGACGCGTCTTTGATTCATACCAAAATATGATGCAGATTGCCGCCTGTATTCGTGAGACCGCACGGCAACGATCTATTGCACAGCCTCTCGTACTCGAATTATCACGCAGAGAGACCGACCTCATAGACTATATTCCGGAAGCACAGATCTTACGCTACCCGACACACCATAATAATCAAACCACTTTGAGCTTACCTGTAGTTTTGCCATTTGCCGATAACTCGTTTGATAGCTGTTTGATTACCGATGTTTATGAACATATCCCGGCAGAACTACGCCCGGGAATCTTGCGCGAAATGTTGCGTATAACGGATGGTTTGGTGCTGGTCGCTGCGCCTCAGGGGAATGAGATCGTTACCCGATTCGACCGCGTCGTTTTCGATTTTATCTGGGGAAAGTATGGTGAAAGGTTCGAGCCGCTTGCGCAGCATATGGAATTCGGACTGGAGTCTTTAGAGCAGACCTTGGAATCACTGAAAGCGCAGGGAGCAGATCAAGTGATCGCCTTGCCAGGGAACTATGTTTATCGCTGGATTCACCTGATTCTCATTTACTTTGATCTACAACACAGGAATGAATATGGGCAGTTATTTGAACCCTTCAACCGAGTCTACAACGAACACCTGTCACCCTATGATTATCGAGAACCTTGTTACAGGTACCTGATTGCCATAGCAACTCATCCTGGACTGGACATAGACGCGCTGCATAGGGCTCTGATAGTGCCAAATGAGAAACCGACGCTTGCGAGTGAAACAGATGGAATGTTGGTTCAGACTTTTCGAGAAATTGAAGCAACCGCCGCAGACCAGTTGAGGAGATGTGCGAAGGAGATTGAAAGCTTGCACCAAGAAAAAGCGTGCGCCATGCAAGAGCTTGAGACGCGCGCGGGAGCGATCATTGCGCTCAAAAGCAAGTTAGAGGCAGTCCAAGGAGAAATCTCTGCACTCAAAAACGAACGCCAGGTTCGCGAGGGTAAGACTAACGCGCTCAAGAGCGAGCTTGAGGCGCGTCAAGGTGAGACGGCAATGCTAAGGAACGAGCTTGAAGAGAGTCAAAGTAAGACTGGAGCGCTGAGCAGCGAGCTGACGACGATTAAAGCTCAGGTTGCAGTTCGCCAAAATAAGATGGAGCAGTTAAAAGCCCTGTCCGACGAAAGAGAGCGGGCGCTGACCGATATCCTCAACTCCAAATCCTTCCAGGTAACGATTTTTTATGGGCACCTCCGGCGGGCGGCGCGCCGCCTGTTTCGACAACTATTTTAGCTTGGGGCGGATTGCCATTAAGAATCCGGTAAACTTCAGTTCGCCGCTGTTTCCATTCACCACAAACTGAAGTTTACCGGATCTTTATACCGTACCTCGAAACACAATGCGCTCTAAGGGATGGCTGAAGGTGATCACAGCACTGTAAACAAAACCTTCAGGGGTCTGTAAAACCTCTATTACCCTCTCACATCATTTACAAAGACAGTTTCATTGCGAGTTGAATCTGTCGCGCCGGAAACGTCGAGCGGATGGTGCCGAACGCCGAACTGCTGCGATCCGGGTTAGCTGCGCCGAAGTTCGTCTTGTTGAAAAGATTGAAGGCTTCCATGCGGAATTCGAGCTTCGAGACTTCGCTGATCGGCAGTCGAAAATTCTTCTGCAAGCCAAAGTCAAATTGGAAAAAGGCATTGCTGCGCGCTATGTTGCGCCCGGCGTTGCCAAACGGCTGATCCGCGGTGGGTATCGTGATGAGGTCTCTATTGAAGTAATTGTCAATTGAACGCTGACCGTTGGGTGCCACCACGGGACCGAGGATGTTCGGGCGCAATGCTACGCCCCCAAGAAAGGAGGGCAAATTCGCTGTTACCGATGATGGCTGGTAACGCAAATTGATTGTCTGACCGCTTAGCATGGTGTTGATACCCGTCACTGTCCAGCCGCCAAGCACGCCGTCGAGCCACGGCGATATGTCGCTACCGAAGGCACGGCTTCGTCCGAATGGCAATTCCCAGACCAGGCTGGTCGTGTTATTGAAGGGCTGATCATAGGCTGAGGGGCCGCGGTCGGCTGCCAGGTCATACAAGTTCTGCGGACGGCCTTCATTACCATTGGGTTCTTCCAAGACCTGGCCGACGTTGTCAATCGCTTTTGAATAAGTGAAGGAATTGAGCAGGTAGAGGCCCTTCGAGAATCGGCGCTCGAACTTTACCTGCAAAGCGTGGTAATTCGAGAAGGCGGCGGGCAATACTCCTGAAATTGATCGGAAGCCTTGTATCGGGCGGCGTTGATCCAAAGTCGGGCGCTGCGCGGCAGGCAACGCCAGTTCCGCTGTGGTCAACGGACGGGCTTGGTTTACATCTGCCAAGAGCACCATTTTCAGGGCGTGGTTGCCGACGTAGGCAACATCTAACAGCATACTCGCGCTCAACTCGCGCTGTATGGAAAACTGCCAGTTCTGGATATACGAAGTGGCTTTGTCACGCGGGATATAGAGCGTCACGTTATTGGTCAATCCCGATGGGTAACCGAGCTGCGTCGTGCGGAAACAGCCACTGAAATTATTGCCTGTGCAGACACCACCCGCAAGGTTGCTGGCATCCTGCGTGATGTTTGCGCGGGTGACTTGCGGGGAATTGGTCGCCAGCAAGTCGGCGCTGCCCAGGCGGTTGAAATGGACATAGCCGATGCCATAACCACCACGCAACACCGTTTTGTCGAGTAGATTGTAGGCAAAGCCAAGGCGTGGCCCGAAGTTGTTGTAATCGGGCTCAACCAATCCGCGGTTATATAACGAACCGCCACTAGCCTGAATAATCGTATTGCTCTCGGGATCATAATTTGAGAGCCGGTTCTCAGCTTCGTAAATCGGTGTAGAGAATTCGTATCGCATACCCAGGTTAAGCGTCAGCTTCGGGCTGACTTTAAAATCGTCCTGTAGGTATGCAAAATGCAAACGCTGGCGCAGGTTTACGACCAACAAGTCCGCCAGCTCGTACTGCGAACGCGCCCCGAACATAAAGTCTGCAAGGTTGAAAAGGTTGTTCGATGCGGCACCGGCCGGACGGCTGAACTGACCACTGTAGGTGTCGAGTCCCATCAGCGGGTTGGTGTCCTGCACGTCCGTGTTGACGCGCAGATATTCGTAACCGCTCTTCAAGCTGTGACGACCCCAGTTCCAAGAGTAATTGATGCGCGGATCAATGTTGGATGGGTCCTGAAACTGCGGATTGGTGGCTTGGCGTCCAAGCTGCGAAAAGCCTGAAATTGTTTGCGTGGTCAAGCCGCCGGTGATCGTTGGATCGGTGGGCAAACCTGTGATGCCATAGAGTTCCAGCACACTTGGCCCGCCGGTGAGCGGCGGTTTCTTACCCGCTTCGGTGCGCATAATACCCAGGCGGAAATCGAGTACCGAAGAGTTGCCGAAGATATAGGTTACGCCCGTTGCCAGTTGCTGATTGAGCACGTTGACCAAGCCGTTTTGGTTGCTGCCCGAGGGACCGGAAATGTTTGGTCCCTCAAAATTGTTCACCTTGCGATGGCTGATGCGGATAAAGGCATTCAGCTTCTGATTAAATGTGTGATCGAGTCGGATGTTGAACTTATCGTTGTAGGCTTTGTTGGGTACGAGATTTTGAAAATTGGGTGTGCCTGCAACGTTCGGAGCGGGCAAATCGCCCAATACCTTCCGCGCAAAAGAGGTCAAGGGGATTTGCTCCCCCGCTCTATATACCGTGCCGGTTAATGGGTTGCGCACATCAACAGTGAGAACACCATTGCGCTGCGAAAGCGTCGGCAGCGTCGAGAAAACCAGATTTTTCGAAACCTGCCGGAAGCCTTCGTAATCTAAAAAGAAGAAGGTGCTGTCTTTGATAATCGGTCCACCGAAGGCGAAGCCGAATTGATTGCGGATGAGTGGCGGCTTGACGCCACCCGCCGGTTTAAAGAAACCCACGGCGTTGAGTACGGTATTGCGATGATACTCCCATAAATTCCCATGAAACTGGTTGGTGCCGGTGCGATACGAAGCGTTAATCACCGCGCCGCCACTGCGCCCGAATTCGGCGCTGTAAGTGTTGGTCTGCACCTTGAACTCTTGCACAGCATCGGGCGAGACCTGCACCACCTGAGCCGAAAAACTCTGGTTGCTGGTGCCGTAGGCATTGTTGTCCACACCATCAAGCAGGAAGTTGTTGACGGTGTTGCGCAAGCCGTTGACATTGAATGCGGCCTCGCGCCCGGAGGTGGTGATACCGTTTTGCGATGATTCACGCACGCCTGGTGTCAGCAGCGCAAGGTTGGCGTAAGAGCGCCCATTGAGCGGCAGGTTGACGATCTGCTCGCGCTGCACAACTTGACCGCGATCGCTGGAATCAGCTTCAAGCAACGCGACTCCCGCAGTGACAACCACGTTTTCGGTTAAGGCGCCCGCCTGTAGGGTCAAATCAACGCGCTGGCGGGCATTGATGGTAAGGTTGACGCGTTCAGCCACGGCTATCGAAAAGCCCTGCTTTTCGGCGCTGACGCGGTAATTGCCGATCTTGATATTGGTAAATTGAAAATCGCCGCTCTCATCGGTTTGGGCGCTGACGGTGATGCCGGTTTCAATATTCTTTAATGTGACGTTGACGTCTGCGACAACCGCACCGGTTGAATCTTTGACTGTACCGAGCACTGTAGCGCTGTCAAATTGTGCGCTGGCACTGCTTGGCAAAATCAGCAGTATGCAGATGATAGAAATAACTTGTGACAAACTTTGAGCGAAATGTTTTTGATGACTCACGAATCCTCCCTATGAAATATTATGATTTGCAAACTCAGCCTCACGATAGGTAATACATTCGGGCATGACTGAGTTGGCGATTGAAGCGAGATAATTTGACTAAGCGGGAAGTATAATGCCGTCATATTAAATACAACTGAAATTCCTGTAAGAAAAAGGTTAAATTTGCTTTCCATCGCGCATCTACCTGCCGCTTTAGTGATTGCCTGACGCTGAGTTATTTCCAGGTTGGTCGGAGAAAGCCAACTCCCTCCGAAAGAGCGAATCAAAAGCTGAAAAATTATCTTCAATCTTTAACCGATCAGAATTACTTTTTTAAGTCTACCGAAAGGCAATAGGTTCTTGTCAATCGGTAGTTGTTGCTAGCAAATGCTTTGCCGCCGCGTACACCTCATCAACCTCAACGCGAGTCATGCAGCGATGGTCTATCGGGCAATCTTTCAACATACAAGGCGAGCACTCTACGTCGTGCCGCACAACTGCCGCCAGATTTGAAAGCGGGCGCGTGGCAAAATGCTCCGTAGGTCCGAACACCACAATTGTCGGAACACCGAGCGCCGCCGATACGTGTGCTGCTCCCGTGTCGTTTGAAATCAGGAGTGACGAAAGCGACAAAACGGATTTTAATTCGCCTATGCTTGTTCGTCCCGCAAGATTCGTAACCCTCGTTTGCATCAATTGCGCCACTTCATTGGCTCTTTCGACATCACCAGCCGCGCCAGTGATGATGGTGTGAAAACCATCACGTTCGGCTAAGGCATCGGCAGTCGCCGCGAACCTTTCGGCAAGCCATTGCTTGGCGCGTGAGTTGGTTGCGCCGGGATTTAAGGCAACAATTTTGGGATTTTGAATTTTAGGTTTTGGATTTTGGATTTGAACATATGAGTCAGATTCTTTACTGCTGGCTGCTGGTTGCTGACTGCTGAGAACCGAGAGCGGATAGTTATTTTCTGACTTCTGGCTTCTGACTTCTGAAGCCTCCACTCCGACTTCGATGCCTTCTTCGGCAAATAACCGGCGCACTTTCGCCAGGCTTTCTTCTGTAGCTTGCAGACGCGGTTGAGCGTGGAGCAGATCAATCTGGCTTTCACCCCTTAAATTTTCTTCAAGCTTTCGAGCGATGTCGAGGTAGTAAAATACCTGATGTTTGGTCTTGTAATCTGCATCAAGCGGAATACTCAAGTGAAGCAAAACGTGACGCGCATCCGTGCGATAGCCTGCGACCTGGCCAATAGTAGCGGCACGCGCCGTAAGCGCCGTACCAAACGAATTGGTCAGCAACACTCCATAGTCAAATTTTTCGCCTCTAAGAGTACGGGCATCCTTGATGAATTGATTGGTTGATTGAAGAAAGCCGCGAGCGTCAGAGGCAGGAATTAAATCATCGTAAAGATTTTCACCTTCAAACAGACCGGCGACCCACGGACGCGCAACAAAAGTAATGCGCGCATCTTTGAAAATGCGGCGCAACTGGCGAAGCGCAGGCTCTGCCATTACCGCATCGCCTACCCAATTCGGCACACGAATCATTACTTTCATTTTAGTCCTTAGTCCTTAGTCCTTAGTCCTTAGTTTTTGATTTGCTCTTCTTTCGTCGGTGCTTTGCCTAAGAATACAAGAATTATGTAAACCCTGCTAAGGACTAAGGACTAAGAAGCTGTTTTAAAAGTTATAGATTGAATGAATTTCCAGCACTTACAGGCAAGAAACGACCCAAATTATGTTTTGCTCACTTCCGTAAGTCCTTTGAAATCATTGAGCCTATTTTTACTCCCTGACTTTTAAAACA
>JANMSG010000892.1:0-5228 GCA_031389065.1 Acidobacteriota bacterium
GCTGAGCGATGAGAAACAGTTGCTCGTCCATATCCGGGGCTACGCGAAATGTCGGACGTTTCGCAAACTTCTGCGTGGTACATATTTTCAAAAGGGCGAGGTCTGACTCGGCATCCACTTTGACGACTCTTGCCCGGCAGCCGTCAACAAAGGCTTCGACCTGGAGTTCGTCGTCAATTTTGAACCCTAATATTTTCTTCTTGGGGCCGCTCAACTTTCCTGAGATAACGTGATAGCTGGTGATCACCAAGCCGTCGCCGACAAGAAAGCCACTGGCATAGGCATTGGGGTCAACGCCACTGACAAAAGCAAGGGCGCGCTGTACAGGGTTCAGGTTTTTCTTCGTGAATTTCAAGCCTACGGATACACTGTTGCGTTCGTGTTGCTTGATGACGTTAGTAGGTGGGCGCTGCGACGGGCATTCGAGTGGAAGGACACAAAGTGCTACAGCAATAAAAACAAAGCTGCGAATCTTTTCTTTCATCGGAGCCTCCTGGCAGATTATGAGTCAAAGAATGTAGAACGCTCAGGGCTGTGGCGCAATCAAAGAGGCGGCTTTCAGCGAATGCGTTCAGTTAATGCGTTCAGTTGATGTTGATTTCCCACGATCAAGCACTGAGTTTTCGCAAATCTAAAGTTGATACTGTGCTTGGTGGATTCTAACGGGACCATCCTATATTTGCACAAAACACGAATTTGCAAAAGCTCAGTCAGTCATTTTTTCAGTTCTTCAGTAAACCTTCACATGTTTCGATCGCCTCAGAGCCGTTTCTTCAAAAATTCAAATGCCCCTTTGCCGTAAAAGATATGTCCATCATCAAAAATCTCTTGCCCGATTTTGTCAGAGGCTGCGAAAGTCGCGTAGATAGATTGCGCTTGCTTGAAGGCCTTGCGGCTGCCTTCAATTGGAAATATCGGATCGCGTATCCCAGACTCTACAAACAAAGCGCGTGGCGCAATCAGTCCGGCAACATCATACATCTCTATATAGTTCAAGATTCCCGGCACGTAGTTGTCTATGCAGTGCGACAGGCTGAGGATGCAATCGCGAAAGGTATTGAAATAGCCGCTGACAACCCCGACCTTTATTCTCTCGTCGAGCGCCGCCGAAAAAAGTGATACTGTACCGCCGCCTGAAATGCCCAGGGTAGCGATTCGCGTCTGATCAATTTCACGCCGCGTTTGAAAATAATCTATCGCCCGCATGACATCCCAGACTCGCCAACCGATCATGGTTTGTCCGAACAATAGCGCGGCACCCGCGGCAGGCTGGCATGAAGACTGCCCCTGACTTTTTTTGCGCGCCACTTCATCTCGTCTGCAACCGAAAGCGAGTTGCTCTATTGCAAAAGCGGCATAACCCTGTTCGACAACTTGCAAGGCGAAATCAAATGCATAAGCGGTTTTTGTTTCGCGCTGTTTGCCATTTTCATCTATGCCTACGATGTCGTCGCAACCGCGACCATGCCCAGGCAAACAAACTACCCCGGGCACCGGAAGGGGGCGATTTTTCGGCAATAACAGGTAACCGAAAACCGATAGATTCTCGCGGCTCTGAAACACTATTTTCTCTCGCGTGTAATCCTTGAATTCCTTCTTCTCCAAGATGGTCGCTTGCAAGGCAACGCGACGCTGTGGAAAGCCTCCCAACAATTCCACAACCTTGGTACGCACGCGCTTCTGCCACAGACGCGCTGACTTTTCCGTCTTTGCCACGAAGCTCATTGAAGGTTTGTTGCCTTCATACGACGAGAGGCAAAACTGTAGGCTATCGAGTTGCCTGTCATGTATGTCGAAATCGCTTAGTGGTCCCCGGTATGTAGACTGAGCCGAAGCGCCCGTATACGGGGTATCTGCCAAAGACTCCGGCACAGTGAGTTGAGAAGCGACAAGCGCAGCCGCAGCAGAACCCTGTTTCAAGAAGCGGCGACGGGCTATCTTTTTCTTAGATATTGAACTCAATGGTAAATCCTCCTTTGAAAGGCTGGGGATCAGTTTGAAAATCAGCTCTTTGAAACGAGCGCGCTGCCGCACCTAAAAATTCACGTCGCCTCTCGTTATTCCTCTTGTTGTTGTGAGCTAAATTTCCTTTGCTTGGAACGCGGACATTCTTGTCCGCATGAATTCAAACACATGCGGACAAGAATGTCCGTGCTCCGTTCTTTATTTCCCTGTCGGTATCAAGCGAATGGGTCCCAACAAGCCAGACACTACAGGCTGCACTTTGTCCATGTCCTGTGCCTGAAAACGCTCGCCGTAACGCAGGTTAAGCAATCGGTAATCCGGCAACGCGTGACCCGCCATGTAATTCATCGCTGTGTTGGCAACCACAATCTTGATTTTATTTTCACCACGCTTGAATAACCCTGTGACTTCAAGCGAAAACGGCGGGCACCAGATTGATCCTGCCTTGCGGTCATTGATATAAACGACTGCCGCCTCGCGAATCGGCGCTTCAATCGCAGCCTGCATACCTGGACCTCTCGGCGGGCGATACGCTTCTTCAGGAATTGCCTGCCCTTGCCCAAAATCCAAGCGCAACGCAAGCCCATCCTGTATGAAATTTTCAGGCAAACTTACAGTCTTTTCGTAAACCGCTGCGCCTGAAAAATAGCGCGTCTTCTCGTCGTCTGTCCACGAGCGGAGATTTTCGATTCGTATAGGCGAACTGCCTTGCCCGAAGGAAACCTGCCAGCCCGTACTCAAATCAATAGGCTGTGGAATGGTTGACGGATTCTTGATTTGCTGTTGCGTCAAGGC
Organism: Acidobacteriota bacterium; assembly: GCA_031389065.1. GTDB lineage: Bacteria > Acidobacteriota > Blastocatellia > UBA7656 > UBA7656 > JACQDB01. The sequence goes on from JANMSG010000892.1 coordinate 2,761, forward strand.
GCGTTTTGTAAAAATCAAAACCCGCGAACCGTAAGGCTCCAGATCAAGCGCCACAGTGATGCCCGCTTCCGATTGCGCTTCGATAGTTGCCGGTGAAACAGTTCCGTTCAACGGATTCCACCATTCCGGCTTCATCCCTTGAACACGAAACGTAGCCTTCACATTTCGATTTGCATTTGAAGTATTGGCGAGAAAGTAAACTTCTGCACCTTCTGTTTTTCGGTGAATGAAACCAATTTCCGGCACCGCAGGCGAAATCAACACATCAGGGCGCAGTAGACTTGTCAGCTTGCTTTTGAGTTGATTGCTGTCATCTGCGACGACATGACCCGTAGCAGATTGTCCTTCAAAGATGCGGCGCGAAAGCTCTGCAAACTTCTGGTGGTCTGCCGGTGTTGCAGAAAATCCCGGCGCTTCAAGCGGTGTCCGCCCGTTGGCGATCAGCACGCCGCCGCTGCGAGCGAACTCCTCCAATTTTTGCAGCGTGTCGAATGGCATACGTTCCACAGCAGGCAGGATGACAACTTTATATTTATTCTGCCCTAAGACCAGCATTCCCTTTTCGACGCGACCTACTTGTTTAAAAGAGTCATCGTCAAAGAAGTCGAAATTGTAGCCTGCGTCAAGCACACCTGGAATCAGGTTCTGCCCGAGCAATTCGTGCAGCACTTCGACCATATGAATTTTGCCATTTGAAAAGCGCCCCCACGCGTCATCGTTTGGCAGATAAATCGCCACGTCGTTTGCTGGTTGCCCTTGCCTGAGTAGAAAGCTGAGGCGTTGCAGATAACGCGACACGTCAGGCATGACGACCCACCAGGGGTTTTTATCATTGAAGACACCCGCCGCATAAAATCGCCAGCCCGGATACTCTACGCCTTCGGCTGTGTAGGGCCAGCCGTGACCGATTAATTGATTTACCCCTTGCAGGAAGTGGCGGTCGGCTTCGACTTTCACATCAAGCGGCGTGGCACGGAAAGACGGCGAGTGCAGCCATGTCCAGGTCTCTGAAGATGTCACTTTGCGACCATAGAGATGGCTGGCAGAAGAGGCCCATCGCGTTTTGCTGAGTTGCCTCCAATGATGTCCTTCGCCTTCGCTTAAGTCTACATGAGCATTACTGGAGAGGGCGACAGCTGGAACGCCATAACACTGAGCGCGCAGTTGTGTGTGGTTCTTCTTTGCCCATTCGTGCAGCGGTGCCATAAATCGTTCGTCATACAACTGGGTCAAGGTCTTCCCCCAATCACGACGAATGCCAACTGTCTTTGGACCCAGATCAGCGACCAGCGCGGGCAGGTGCGGTTTTAAATCATAGCCGCGCCGCTTTTGAAACTCTTCGAGAAGGTCGCCAGTCCAATCATGATTATAAACTTCAAGGCTGTCGCAAAAGACCGCGTGTGGAGGATTCGCACGAAGAGCTTGCATCATACGGTCGCCAACATTTTTCAAATAATTGTCCAGAGAAGGGCGGTCTAGATGATTCATCACAAATCCTTCAGAGCCAACCGCCGGACGCTTCACCTGTTGCCCCGTGCGACCCGAAATAAAGAAGAGAACTTCGTGCGGTCCGTTCAATCCTTCGGGAAGCCAGGCGGCTCCGTCCTTGATGTCTGTGATCTCTTTTATGCCATCGGCAGCGATGGTCTGTCCTTGTGAGCGGGCGTAAAAGACGGCAAGTAATTTTTCGCTGATGCCAACGTCAGGCGCTTTGACGCGCCGCGAACCTTCGCTCACTTTGACGCGCTCAACGCGCAATCTTGCGGCTGCTTCACTGACAGGGACAAAGGGACCGCCATAGGGCCAGCCACTGCCTATGGTCAGGTCAAAGCGCAATCCCAAGTCGCGCGCCTTCTCTGAAGTAAAGCGCAACATTTCGATGAATTCGTCAGACAGAAAAGGTAGCGTCTTGATGCCAGCCGCTTCGTTGTCGAGTACGAGTGGATAAACCGGCTGCACCTCAAAACCGCCGATGCCGCCTTCTTTCATCAAGCGCATTTCTCGTTCGAGTTGCGCTTTGGTTACCGCAGGCCCGAACCACCACCAGCGCATCATGATGCGGCTGTCATCGGGCGGATTCTGAAAAAGCCTCTGCAATTCATCTATGGACTGGCTGCCCGTCGCCTGATTTGCGGCGAGCGTCGAAGCTTGTTGCGAGTGCCGCCCAGAATAACCAGTAAGACAGAAGAGCAGAAGGGTAAGTAGCAGCAATTTTATTAGCCAATATTTCCGGCTCATCGTATAGCTTGATGTTGGTTGAATTAATTGGGTGTAGTTTTTAATCATTACTCATCCTCAAGGGCATTGTGATTACTTGAAGCCTGTACAAATTCCGCCGCGTAGCGGCGCAATGAATTTAGCCCGGTTTTTCAAAGCCGGGATGAATCGCAGTTCTAAGTCGTGCGTCGCGTCAGCGACGATTGATACAGAATTCTCATAACCTCAGTCGTCGCTGACGCGACGAAGAA
>JANMSG010000922.1:0-2695 GCA_031389065.1 Acidobacteriota bacterium
AGAACTTGCAGGCAAGATGCTGGTAGTGGGGTAATCGTGTGTTGTTCTAAATCTGAGAGAAAATGAAGGAAGAAAAGAACCCGCGAAGCGGGTGACAGCATAAAGCCCAGTGTGAAGCGCAGCGTAACGCTGGGTCAGGAAGGTCTCCAAACCCGCGAGCCCGTGAAACGGGCGATAGATTTTCCTCAACCGATCTATCGTCCGTTTCACGGACTCAGAGAAATCAAATCACTTTCACACCCCGCGCTGACGCACGTGGCTTTATGCTTACGCCCGCATTCGCGGGCTAACATGGAGCAGCACTGCATTACCCCACTACTAGGATGCCTGTGCTCCCAGGCATTGACTGAATGCGATTGTCCTTCCAGGGCAAGGCGAAATCAGGATGCTCATCATCGAGTGACTACGTTACGCATCACCAGTAGCTGATCTCTCAAGCACCTTCAGGACGATTGCCGTTGTACGATTATTTCTTCACTGAATAGAAAAAAATTGTAGAGCAAGAGGTCATCTCGCTCTACATTAAATTTGATTCTACTTTTATCCAAATATCTCTAAAAGAAAATCACTCGTCATCAACGATGAATAAGCAGAGTCTTCGCGTTGCCTTCATCATAAAAAAACAATCCACTTTTATTCACCAAAATTTTTGCTACAAGGTAGACTCTTTCTCACATTCCATAACTTTGCAAAAGAAATTCTGCTGAGACAGAATGAATGGTAAAGTTGTCGGTTACAATTGGGTAGAGGAGAAATGCTATGAAGATGTGCAATAGAAAAAAAATATGCGCTTTGTTAATTTTGCTTCAAACCCTGGGATGTGTGCCACTGTTTGCAACGAACAATAGCGCCAACGCGCAAAGAAGGGTCGCCCCGCAACGACCTAGACCCGCCGGAGTTCAGAACAATATGACAAACGGATTACAGTTCAGATTGAGCGAAGGAATCGAAAGCTCACAGCGTCAACAGAACGTGCCACAAGCTGTTGCCGCCAAACTTTCAGATAACGAAACGCAAACGGTCTTGAAGCGTTTGCAACCCATTAAATCCGACGCCGGCGATGAGCAGGAATTTGCCATGCGCGACCGCAGCTTACCGCCACCGCGCACAGGCAAAACCGTGGAAGCATCATTCCCTCCTCCGCAAGCCCCCGTTGTCCCGGATATAAAATCAAACGCGCCGCTTACAGTCTTGCGCTTTTCACCGGAAGGCGAAGTGCCGCTTGCGCCGCAACTCAGCGTGACATTCTCGCAGCCGATGATTGCCGTGGCTTCGCACGATGACGCGATAAAGACTTTGCCCGTTACGCTCACGCCACTACCGCAAGGCAAATGGCGTTGGGTAGGAACGAAGACTTTGCTCTTTGAAGCGGACGCCAATCAACGATTCCCAATGGCAACAGACTTCACGGTCGAAGTGCCTGCTGGCACGAAATCGGCTACAGGAGCCAATCTTGCGGCTCCAAAGCGTTGGCGATTTGCAACGCCACCACCTAAAATACAAGCCAGTTTCCCGCATGACGGACCCCAAAGGCGCGACCCCCTGATGTTTGTTTCGTTTGACCAACGCATCACTCCCGAAGCTGTGCTGGCGATGATTCGCGTAGCTTCCGGCAATACACAATTCAAAACCAAACTTGCAACCGCTGAGGAAATCAACTCGGACACGACCATCAGCAACCTTGCGAAGTCTTCGGACAAAGATCGCTGGCTGGCTTTTCGCGTAGTGGACGCAAGCGGCAACAAGACGATGCTCCCTGCCGATGCAAACGTCACCGTCAGCGTAAACGCCGGAACGCCTTCAGCAGAAGGGCCGCGCAAAACGACTGCGGCGCAGTCGTTTTCTTTCCGCACATATGGTCCTTTGCGGGTGACCGAATCGCGTTGCGGATACAATGACAACTGCTCACCTTTCGATCAGTGGACGATCAACTTCAGCAATCCTCTGGACGCGCAGTCTTTCGATCCGGCGCAAGTGAAAGTCGAACCGGCGATTTCCGGAATGAAGACGCAAATCTACGGCAACACGCTGATCATCACAGGAATTAAAAAAGGCCGCACGACGTATCGCGTTCAGCTTGCCGCTTCGATAAAAGATCAATTCGGACAGACGCTGGGTAATACCGTGCCTATCACCTTCAACGTCAAGTCTGCGCCTGCCGCGCTTGCATCTTCAGGAGGCAATTTCATCGTTCTAGACCCAACGGCGCAGCCACGCTTCTCTGTCTTCAGCATCAACTACGACAGCGTGAAAGTACGACTCTATAAAGTGACGCCTGAAAATTGGAATGGCTTCGCAGCCTATATGCGCGAGGATGCCAGTAGACCTACGCCGCCGCCCGGCCGTCTGGTTTACTCCAACACTGTCGCGGTGAAATCGCTACCAGACGAGATGGCTGAAACCCGCATAGACCTTTCACCCGCCCTGGAGGGTGGATTTGGTCAAATGGTCATTGTCATAGAGCCGCCCGTCAAGCCTAAAAACCCTTGGGAAGCGCGGACCATCAAAGCCTGGATTCAAGCGACGCAAATCGGACTTGATGCCTTTGTTGACAACACCGATTTAATCGGCTGGGCGACATCGCTCAAAGATGGCAAGGCGCTTAATGGCGTTCAACTGACGCTTCAACCGACAGGCGGAAATAGTGCGACTCGCGCCGATGGCATCGCAAAGTTTGCTTTGCCGAATGCCTCGA
>JANMSG010000937.1:0-2723 GCA_031389065.1 Acidobacteriota bacterium
ACCGGAGCCGACGAAATAATTTGCCACCGCGACTCCTTCATCAATCGAGCCATTGGCGGCGCCGCGAAGATCTAAAATAATCTTCTGCGCGCCTTTTGCAACCAGTTCGCTCAACTGCGTCTTGATCTCGTTGGCTTTTCCTTCGGCAAGGCTCGTAACTTTCATATAACCGACTCCCGCATCTTCGGTGCGCGTTTCGATAGCCGGTTGCGCGACTTTGCCTCTGGTCAAAGTAATCTTGCGAGACTGACCGCGATGCAAAACTTTCAATTCAACCGTTGAACCAACCGCGCCGTTGATGAGTTGGTGAGTTTCATACAAGCTCAAATCGCGCGAAGGAAGTTTGCCGATGTATTCGATGAAATCGCCTTCACGAATTCCTACCTGCTCTGCGGGCGAGCCTTTGAGAACCGATATGACATAAGCGAATCCCGCGACTTTCGAGACGATCATTCCGCTTTCGCCTGGCGCAGGTTTGGGGTTGTATTGTTTGGTTTGTTCAGGAGTCAGATAGGCGCTGTAAGGATCTAGACCTTCGGCAAGTCCGCGCAAACTGCCTAGGCGAACTTTTTCAAGGTCTGGCTCTTCAACATAATCTTCAACGATGTGTTTGAGCACGTCATCAAATATGCCACCCTGAGCGTATTGGCTGCCTCGCGCAACGGCTTGACTTGAACGCGACATAAAGCTTCCAACTATCGCATAACAAGCAACGACAGTAGAAAAAACAACAATAGCGATTTTGGTTTTAAACTGCATTCAAAATACTCCTTCACTAAACTCATTCCATAATAACCTGTATAAAATGTTGTGCGCAAGCGTAAGTATTTTGAGTCTGAAGTCTAAAGTCTGGAGTCTGGAGTCTTTCTGTCCGGTGTCGTGCAGTTGAGGTTGCTTTTGACGAGATAATTATCAAGTGAGAACTTCAGATGAATTATTCAAACAGCAGATTCAGAGGATGATTTGTATAATTTGGGACTCCAGACTCCAGACTCCAGACTTCAGGCTCTCCAGACTCGTTTTGTTGACACTCTCTATTTGCACTACCTATACTGAAATTTGATGCGCGCGTTGGCAATTGATTTCGGCTCTAAAAACATAGGCGTTGCGGTATCGGATGCGCTTGGCATAACGGTGCGTCCGGTTGAAACCATTCGCAGGTCTTCGCTTGGCAAAGACCTCGAGCGCTTGAAATTTTTGATTGAAGACCTCGAAGTAGAATCCGTCGTCGTCGGTTTGCCGCTTCGTATGGACGGGACGATGGGCGATGCAGCCGAAAACACTTTGCGATTTGTTGAACGATTGCACGCGGAAATTGATGTCCCGATTGTCACGCAAGACGAAAGATTGACGAGCTATGAAGCGGAACAGATTATGATGGAGCAAGGCTTGAATCGCGCGCAAAGGCGCCAGCGTTCCGATGAGGTGGCGGCGACGATTATTTTGCAAGACTATTTATCAAGCCTGACGAATAAGAATTGAACATGACCGATCAAACGAACGATCCACAGAATTCGCCTGAAAAGAACCTTTCCGGTTCAGCAAGTCAAGACCAGGATTTCGCAGAACTTTCGCAGCTTATCAAATCCGATTTATCCGCATCGAACGATCCAAAACTTGACCAATTGCGAGAGGCTGAACTCAAAACCAAGGGAACGTTACCTTCTGAACCCAAGCGGCGGCGCTCTTGTTTTGGTTGTTTTGTTTTGCTATTCCTCCTGATTGTTGGCGCGGGCGCAGGTGGTGCCTGGTGGGTGAAATCAAATTTCTACACGCCGGTTGAACATGACGAAAACAAAACGCTCATCGTGCAGTCGGGCATGGGCACACAGGCAATCATTGCAAAATTGAGCCAGCTTGGAATCGTTAAAAACCCGCGGGCGCTGGCTCTTTATTTAAGAGGCACAGGTCGAAGCGGGCAACTCAAAGCCGGGGTTTACAAATTTGTTTCGCCGATTTCGCCTATGCAGGCGATAGAAAAAATTGAGCGCGGCGAAGTCACGTACGAGCGCGTCACGATCCCCGAAGGCTATAACCGTTTCGACATCGCGAAAACTCTGGCTAAGGTGACAGGCAAAGCAACTGAAGAAGAATTTCTTCGCCTGATGAACCAAACGAGTTCGATTGCCAAACTGGCGCCCCAGGCTCGCAATCTCGAGGGGTACATGTTTGCCGATACCTATAACTACAATGCAGCCACAACTCCCGAAGAATTGATTAGCGCGATGGTCAATCGTTTCAAAGAGGTCTTCACGCCGGAATGGACAGCCCGCGCCAGTCAACTGGGAATGACGATTCATCAAGTCGTCACCTACGCCTCTATTGTTGAAGAAGAAGCGCGAGTCGAAGAAGACCGCCCGAAAATTTCATCTGTGATTAAGAATCGTTTGAGAGTAAAAATGCCTCTGGCGTGTGACCCGACATTTATTTATGCGGCGCAACTGGCGGGCGATTATGACGGTAACCCGAATCAACCTCGTCATCGTCAACGTCCATCGCCTTACAACACCTACATCTTTTCAGGCTTGCCGCCGGGTCCCATTGCTTCGCCCAGTCGCGCCTCGCTTGAAGCGACACTCTACCCTGCCGATACCAGTTATCTCTATTTCGTAGCCAATGGCATTGATGGTGGGCATATCCCTCATAAACTACGTTGTTGCGTTATTGCCCACGGGTCTTGAGCCCAAACCCAAGGAGAAAAGCGCGGAAGGCATCAAAGCGCT
>JANMSG010000951.1:0-1764 GCA_031389065.1 Acidobacteriota bacterium
CTGCTTGAACGCTGGCTATGCCTTCCAACCCGTCGTTGGCAGTGGTTACTGCGTATCCGTCGAGTTTAAGCAGACTGTCCTGACAACAACATATCGGACATCTGTATGCCCAACTTAGACGGCATTGATATGGTAAAAACCCTGCGCCAGTCGCCCGAATATAAAGCGATCCCAATCGTCATGCTCTCGGCTTACGGGAGTGGCAATCTAAGCACCGCAATCAGCGTAGGAGCCAACGAAGCCATGCGAAAGCCCGTTGATGCCAAATTGCTTTTACAAAATATTAGGATGTGGATAAGCGAAACCTTACGATATAAGAAAAATGCAGCACAGTAAGCATACAGGCAACTCTGAGCAACTTGTTTCCAGGGTTTTTCAGCGTCATTGAAATGGTGCGATACAATCTAGCTGATTGAAAGCTATGTCATTGTAGATGTATAGTATTTCCCCTCAATTTATTAAATCATTCTTGCAGGAGTCACCAATGCCTTTCAAGATGCTTGTAGTCGAAGATAAAACCGATAGCCGCGATTTACTGCAATTTTATTTCACCACCAGAGGCTTCAACGTGGTTACCGCCAGTGATGGAGCGGAAGGGCTCACTTTGACACAAGCGGAAAAGCCTGACTTCATCATCACGGATCTCACTATGCCCAATGGTAGCGGAGTCGAGATGATCAAGCAGATTCGTTCGGAACCAGAGATTGCCCATATTCCCATAGCGGTATACACGGCATACGGCAAAGGATTTATTGAATCGGCGATTGAAGCGGGAGCCAATGAGGTATTTTCCAAACCTGTGAATCTGGAGAAGCTGGCTCAATTTGTCGCTCTATCTTTGAACCCTCCGACGACCGATGATTGAGAATCCGCAACGTGCAAGACGATTCAATTCCCTCAACTACCCAGAGTTACTCGACTACGAAAAGATTTCACAATTGACCATTGAACATAGATGCAGCGAAGTTGCCTGATTCCTCAAGCCTTGCAGAAGAAGGGCTTTCACACGCAAGAAATTTTCTGTATAAATATCGTTTGTAGCCAGACTGCTTTTCTACAAAAGTCTTCCCGTCAACAGGAGAAAATCATGCGACGTTTCTTTATTGGTTGTGCAGCGATCTTTTATTTTGCCTGCCTGTCTACAGGGGCTGTGGCGCAAGATCGTTCCCTTACGATTGATGATCTATTCGACCCCGCAAAACGCGTCAACTTCAACGGCAATCCGCCTGCCGGTTTGCGTTGGACGAAAGACGGTAGTAGCTTTCTGCAATTCAAATCTGAGTCTAACCAGCTCATGAAAGTCAACGCCGCAACAGGCGAAGCCAAACCATTTTATGATGCGGCAAAGATGGAAGCCGCCTTTGCCGCGCTCGCAGGGCTGGGCGCCAGTGAGGCTCGGGCGCTGGCGCACCGTTCTTCTTATCTAATGAACGCGGCGGAAAGGGGGGTGTTGCTCAACACCGCAAACGACCTTTTCTATTACGAATTCGGCAGCGAGAAAGCCTACCGCTTGACCAACACACCGGAAGCCGAAGAAGGGGAAGAGTTCAGCCCAGACGGACGAATGGTGAGCTTTGCGCGCAGCAACAATCTCTATCTGGTTGACATCAGTAATCAAAAAGAGCGCGCGCTGACCAATGACGGTTCAGGCAAAATTTTCAACGGACGATTGAACTGGGTGTATCAGGAAGAGCTTTATGGACGCGGCAATTTCAAAGGCTATTGGTGGAGTCCCGATTCAACAAAGATTGTCTATTTGCAAAT
>JANMSG010000958.1:0-4302 GCA_031389065.1 Acidobacteriota bacterium
TAGACTTCGGTAGGATAAATCGAGTGAGAGCAACCTTAATGAAGTTTAAGAATAACAGAGTAGTTGTACGAGGGATGATTAGATTGGGTCATGCAGTTATATATTGAAGCGAGTAAGACTGTTGCCGGACATACTTATTTAGCACGACCCCAAAATTTCTATCTATGACCTGGGCGATAATGAACAGCAAGTGCATGATGGAATCAAAGAATGCCACAAACCTTTTTTTAATTAAACAATCATGTCTTTACAAGTATGTGTTTTGCGTTAAGATGGTGGCGAAGTTTGTTCTTACACAAATATCATTTCCAAAAATAAATCCAAGGAGAATTCATGAATCGAAAAGCACTGCTTAGCGGCTTAGCTGCCGCGATATTGTTTACTACCGCCTGTTCGTCACCCGGTCCAGCCAATAAACCGGCGAACACGGCTCCGACTGCAAACGCTAACACAGCCAATAAACCGGCTCCGCCAGCCAATACCTCCAGCAGCGATGCCGGCTCTGTGCAACAAGGCAAGCAAGACTTTACACTGGTGAATCAGACGGGTGTGGAGATTAACGCGCTCTATGTTGCCCCGCATGACTCGGATGACTGGGAAGAAGACATCCTCGGGCGCGACACACTTCCCAACAGCCAGCGCGTTGACATCACCTTCAAACGCGCCGAGAAAGCAGCCATGTGGGACTTGAGAATTGAGGACGATAAAGGTAACAGCGTCGAGTGGGAAAATCTAAATCTGCTCGAAATCTCTAAAGTCACACTGCACTTAAAAGACGGTAAAGCGACAGCCGAAATCGAATAGTTGTCACGAAAGAGGTAACGGGCTTCCACCGAATACCTCGCTGAACCAGAATCGCGAAGCGAGTTTCTTCTGCTAAGGCGCGCCAAGATTCATCATCCTGGCGCGCCCTTTAATTTTCCTACTCAGCCGCTTTTGTTGTCTGCTATTTCAATAGATTCGAAAACCTTATGTTTACCACTTGAATAAAAGTACCATGCCCATTCCGAGCACCATGAGCCCGACTCCATCAACCGGGATCGTCTTGCCTTTTTTGGCTAACGCTAAAATGATGTTGATGATATAGATGATAGCTCCGATTAAGAATACTATCCCTCCAATACTAATAGTTCCTAAATTTGGCATGGGGATCCTCCTGTCTTCAGTGTCGAACCTGCAAATACTAATGCAAATATTCTGGTTTAGACAGCCTGAAAACATCTCTATTTCCTGCGACGCTTTTTATACCGCTGCATTCGCTTCGCGCGTTTCGACATTTGGTCTTAGAATGCTTGAATGGGTCAGCAGGTAGGTTACATCGAACTCCTCCGCGAAAACCGCGACTTTCGCAACCTGACGATTGGTCGCTTCATCTCGCAGATGGGCGATTGGTTCAACAGCGTCGCGCTCTTCACGCTGCTGTTAAACCTGACAGGTTCTGGCGAAACCATCGCAATCATTTTAATCATCAAACTGCTGCCGACCTTTTTCTTCGGACCTTTAGCCGGTGTCGTCGCTGACCGCTTCAATCGCAAGACAATTATGATTGCGAGTAACCTGTTGCGCGGCATTACGGTGCTTGGTTTTCTTTTTATTCATCGCGCTGATCAAGTGTGGATTGTTTACGCGCTAACCGCCTTGCAAGTAATCTTCTCAACCTTCTTCGAACCAGCCGAATCAGCAGCCGTCCCCAGCCTCGTACGGCGCCAAGACCTAGTTACAGCTAACGCGCTTGGCGGCGCAAGCTGGTCCGTCACGCTGGCCTTAGGCGCGGCAATCGGCGGTTTTGTAACCGACGCTTTCGGGCGCGATACGGCTTTCATCATTGATTCGATTTCGTTTTTCGTTTCGTCTCTGTTCATCTTGCCAGTACGCATTCCATCCTTAAAAAGGAGCAGCGCGGAGAGCTTGACCGCAAGCAAGGATTCGCCAAATGAAGGCAAAGAAACTCGCAGGAAACGACTCTCTTTTGCGGACGCGACAGGCATAACCGATTTCGTAGAGGGGACGCGCTATTTGAATTCGAACCGCTCAGTGATGGCTGTGCTGCTTGTAAAAAGCGGTTGGGGATTGGGCGGCGGGGTCTTGTTGCTGTTAACTATCTTCGGCAAACAGGTATTCCCGATTGGTCAAGATGGCAGCACGTCTATAGGCATTCTCTATGCGTGTCGCGGTTTTGGCGCGTTGATTGGCCCGATATTAGCGCGAGCTATCACCAGCAATTCGCCAGCAACCATGCGGCGAGCGATCACCGTAGCGTTTTTCATTTCGGCATTATTCTATCTTCTATTTGCCAATTCCCCGCTTTTCGTTTTAGCTTGTGCATGCGTGATCGGCGCGCACGCCGGAGGCAGCATTCAATGGGTCTTTTCAACTGTGCTTTTGCAAACAGCGGTGCCGAATCGTTTTCTGGGGCGTGTCTTTGCCATTGAGCAATCTTTATTGACGCTTGCAATGGCGGTGTCAACCTATCTGACGGGATGGAGTTTAGACCACGCAGGTCTGAGCGCAAGACAAGCGGCGAGTTGGCTTGGCGCAGCATTTCTGATGCCCGGCATCGCCTGGTGGATGATTCAAAGACGTTTGGACAAATCAGAGGCGCGCAAGTTGAAAACCTCGCAACCAATCATCGAAGCTGAAACCGCAGATTGATTCACCGTTTCGTCAGTGACTGACAATTGTGCTAAAGTGACTCTTTTAAAAGTATCGAAATGAGGAAGGCATATGAAGATTCTTGAATCTGCGAACAAGCAACAACTATTCAATCTCAAAAAGAGATTTCTGAAAATCCATTCGGCAGACAACGTCTTGGTGGCGCTGACAGATTTACGCAAAGGCGAAGAGATATCTTTTGAAGATTTCCATTGCACTTTGGTCACGAACGTTTCTGCGAAACACAAATTCGCTACCTCTGATTTAGCGATTGGCGACAAAATTACCATGTACGGCTTCCTGATTGGCAGAGCCGTCGAGCCCATACGCCAAGGCGAAACCATTACGACGCGCAATATGCGACACGATGCTTCCGAATTTGCCTATCAAGGCGCAGAATTCAAGTGGACGCCTCCTGACATTTCAAAATGGCGAGAGCGAACTTTTCTTGGCTATCAACGCTCCGACGGACAAGTCGGAACGGGCAATTACTGGCTGGTCATTCCTATGGTCTTTTGCGAAACGCGAAATGTGAACGTCATCAAACAGGCTTTCGAGAAAGAACTGGGATTCGCACAACCGGAAATTTACCGTAATCAGGTCGCCGATATGGTGAAGCTGTATCAGGAAGGCAGGCAAGCAGAGATTGAGGATTATCAAAGTAAAGAACAAAGCTACGCGCCTGGTCAAAAAAAGATTTTCGAGAATATTGATGGCATCAAGTTTCTTACACACGAAGGCGGATGCGGCGGCACACGCGAAGACTCGAACAATTTATGCGCTTTGCTGGCGGGCTACATTCATCATCCGAATGTCGCTGGCGCAACCATCCTCAGCTTAGGCTGTCAACACGCGCAAGTCGCCATCCTGCGCCAGGAGATTAAAAAGCGCAATCCGAATTTCGATAAGCCGCTGTTGGTTTTCGAGCAACAAAAGAGCGCCTCGGAATTCGCTATGGTATCAGCGGCGATCAAAGAAACATTTTTAGCCATGATTGAAGCCAATAAACTGACGCGCCAACCCGCGCCGCTTTCGCATCTTTCGATAGGCCTCGAGTGTGGCGGCTCCGACGGCTTTTCAGGCATCTCTGCAAACCCCGCTGTCGGTCACACGGCAGACATCATTTCAGCCTTAGGCGGCAGGGCGATCCTGTCGGAATTTCCCGAATTGTGCGGCGTTGAACAGGAGCTTATCAATCGCTGCACAGAAAGAGAGGTGGCGGATCGCTTCATTCAAATCATGCGGACGTATTCGGCACAAGCGGAAGCCGTGGGTTCGAGCTTCAGCATGAATCCTTCGCCCGGCAACATCAAAGATGGTTTAATCACCGACGCCATGAAATCTGCGGGGGCAGCGAAAAAAGGCGGCACTTCGCCCGTCACTGCGGTGTTAGATTATCCCGAATATGCTACGCAAGCGGGTTTGAATTTGTTGTGTACACCGGGCAATGACGTCGAATCCACGACGGCGGAAGTGGCGGCTGGCGCAAATCTGGTGTTATTTACAACAGGACTCGGAACGCCTATGGGAAATCCGATTGCGCCGGTCATCAAGCTCTCCACAAATTCAAGCCTTGCCGAGCGCATGTCTGACATCATAGACATAGATTGCGGCGGCATCATCGCCGGAGAAAAGAGCCTTGAGCAGATG
>JANMSG010000980.1:0-1814 GCA_031389065.1 Acidobacteriota bacterium
GGTAGAACTCGGCGGCAGCGGTATGGTGCATCCGAATGTTTTAAAGGCTGTTAATATTGACCCCGAAGAGTATCAAGGTTTTGCCTTTGGACTCGGCATAGACCGCATGGCTGCCCGTATGTACGACCTGGATGACATTCGCCTGCTCTACGAAAACGATGTAAGATTCCTTGAGCAATTCAACTAATCGGTTCCTGGTTTCGTGTTGTTGATTACCTCTGGATGACAGAGAGCAAGTAAGCAATGACAAATAGCAAATAACGAATAAAAAATGAATATTAGTTATAACTGGCTGAGCGATCTGGTTCCGCTCACGCTTAATCCAAAAGAATTAGCCGATAAATTGACGATGGTTGGTCTCGCCGTTGAAGCTGTGGAAGAACACGGCGATGACTTTGTCCTTGAGCTTGATTTAACCTCGAACAGACCTGATGCGCTCTGTCATTTAGGTGTAGCGCGTGAGGTCGCTTTAATTTGTGGCACTACTCTCAAGCATAAAAGCTATGAGGTAAACGAAAGCGTTGAAGCTAGCGAAGATGTTGCGTCAATCGAAATTCTTGACATAGACCTTTGCCCCAGATATGCCGCTCGAATCATCAAAGGCGTGAAAGTTGGTCCGTCGCCTGAATGGCTCGTCAAAAGGCTTGAAGCCATAGGGCAACGCTCGGTCAACAACATCGCCGATATTACCAACTATGTGATGTTCGAGTTGGGACAACCCAATCACGCATTCGATTTGAATTTGCTCCATGAAAAACGCATCATCGTGCGACGCGCCAAAGCAGGCGAAAAGCTCAAAACTCTCGACGGCGTTGAACGCCAATTGTCACCGGATATGTGTATCATTGCCGATGCCGATCGTCCGATTGCCATCGGCGGAGTGATGGGTGGCGAGGCGACAGAGATCAGCGTCAACACCAGGGATGTATTGCTTGAAAGCGCCTATTTCAATCCGGCATCCGTTCGCCGAACATCTCGTGCCTTGGGAATGAATACGGAGGCATCTTATCGCTATGAACGCGGCGCTGATTACGAATCGCAAGTTCGCGTGGCGGATCGTGTGGCAGGTTTGATCGCAGAGATAGCGGGCGGCACGGTTCTCAAAGGCGCACTGGATGTTTATCCGCATCGCCTTGAACGAGAGGCTGTGAAATTACGCGAGTCACGGATTGAAAGATTGACGGGTTTGCGCGTCGAACTTGAAAGAGCCGCAGAGATCTTGACGGCGCTTGAATTTGTCGTCGCGCCTTTTGCGGAGAGCAGAGAATTGCTGGCGATTGCTCCGTCATTTCGCATAGATATTTCACGCGAAGAAGATTTGATTGAAGAGGTCGTGCGCCATGTAGGGTTTGACAACATCAGCGTATCGTTGCCGGATTGGAACGGCGAAGGTCAATATCTGCCCGGCGAAATTCGTCGCCGAAACGTTCGCAGCAACTTCACAGATTTAGGCTTCTATGAAGCTGTTTCATTCAGCTTCGTAAGCGGCGAACGCGATAAGATTTTCAGGATTGATAGCAAACCAACCGCGACGTTATCAAATCCGATTGATGCGAACGAAGATGAAATGCGAGCCTCTTTGTTGACAGGCTTGCTCGAAGCGCTGCAACGAAATTTTAATCAAGGTCGTCGTGATGTGAAACTCTTCGAGTTAGGTCGTGTCTTTCAATCAGCGAATGAAAACGCGCGACCAGACGAGCGCGAAACGCTCGGTCTGGTGATGAGCGGAGATGTTTTGAGCAGCGCTTGGAGAGATAATCGGCAGATCGATTTTTACGATTTGAAAGGTGTGATTGAATCTGTTGTAGGCGGCT
>JANMSG010000986.1:0-4693 GCA_031389065.1 Acidobacteriota bacterium
GGTGTCACGCTCCTCATCATTCGCGACGATATGCTGGCGCGCGCTCCGCAAGGGATGCACACTATGCTTGATTACAACACCCATGCCAAAGAGCATTCGCTGTACAACACGCCGCCGGTCTTTTCGATTTATGTCATGCGTTTGGTGTTGAAGTGGCTGCTTGCCGAAGGCGGTCTTGAAGTGATTGCCGCGCGTAACGAAGAGAAAGCGGCGTTGCTTTACGACACCATAGACGCCACCGAATTTTATCGCGCTCATGCCTTGCCGGGGAGCCGTTCGACGATGAACATCACATTCCGTTTGCCAAGTGAAGAGTTGGAAAAACAGTTCGTCGCAGAAGCTACTAAAGCAGGTATGGATGGCTTGAAAGGACATCGTTCGGTAGGCGGCATTCGCGCTTCGATTTATAACGCCTTCCCGAAAGACGGTGTAGAAGCGCTGGTCTCGTTTATGAAAGAGTTCGAGCGCACGAATGGTTGATTTATGAGTACGGGCGACTCTTTGCAGTTGTCCGTATTTCATCACTCAGATTTTTGTGGCGTGCTAATTTGAATGGATAAAAACTGAGCAAACAAGCAGGATGAGCAGACTTATAATTGCCTGAACTTTGAGAAGCAAAATGCGTTACCATCGTGCTTGATTCGGACAAGCAGAAGTTTTGCCGCTACTACCCCTCACAAAATTTTAGGATAATCCTCTCTTCTTTAATGAAGTGGCTTCGTGCATAATACGGTTGATTGCCAGGACATCATTCCTAAAATTGAAATAAAAATCTCTTTGTAATTTTTGCGGGGACGGACATTGGGGTATGAATACAAACCACAACAACAACAATCGAAATGCACCTAAAAAGGCTTATTCTCCTGAACAAATCATGGCTTATGAATTAGAGCTTGGGGATTTGTTGGAGCGCGCCGAACGCGCCACTACACACTATGAGGTGTTGGGGCTTGATGCGTTAGCCACTACAGGGGAAGTGAAGCTGGCTTATATGCGAGCGTCGGCTTTGCTCAATCCATCTTATTACAGCCTCGAATTACCACAGCCTAAAGAACTCTTACCGAAAATTGATAACGCTTTTGCTAAAGTCTCGCAAGCTTTTGCCGTGCTGGTGAATTTCAACAGGCGTGCAGAGTATGATGATTCCTTATTTCAACGAGCAGAGTCCCAGCCTGAGTCATCAATAAAAGAAAACGAGGTGGCGGGTGAAATCAAAGCCAGCGAGCGACGGCGGCATCAAAGATTTGAATTGTCTTTGCCGGTTCGCGTCAGCGGCTATGATCGCAAAGGCGGCAAGTGGCACGAGATGACACAATCGGTTGACGCCAGCATGACGGGCACCGCATTGACCTTAAGTATGCCGGTTCGCAAAGGAATGATCTTGAGCCTCTCTATGCCTATGCCTATGACGTTGCGAAGTCACGGCTTTTTCGACGACACCTATGAAGTGTATGCCATTGTACGGCGCGTCAAACGGAAAGATGAAAAAGTCAGTCTGATCGGCGTAGAGTTTTTAGGTGAACAACCTCCCGAAGCCTATTTTGAAAAACCCTGGGGAGTCTTTCAAAGCGAAACTTTAGAGGGAGAAGAGCGCCGAAAAGCGCCGCGAAAAAAGCAAAGTAAGCCTGTCAATATTGAATATTTAGACGGAAAAAATCAATTGATTTCTCGGGAAGATGCCGTCGCTGAAGACATCAGCAAAGTCGGTATGCGTGTCTGTGTAAAACATGCGCCGATAGAATATTTCATCGTCAAGGTTTTTGCCGATAAGGGCAAGTTTGAAACTCTGGCATTCGTTACCGAACGTTTTAGAGGCGAGGATGGTCTGGAACGCCTGTGCTTGCAGTTTGTTGGTGAATAAGCGAGCCAGGTTATTTGCTGACTCTTCAAAGAGCGCGAAAAGGACAAATTAAACTTCAAACCGAGGTCAACTTTTCTTCTCGCGCTCCACGTTTTTCCATTTGAGTTTTCACCTGAGTTTCATTGTCGAGTCGCTAAACAGAATCCCGGTCTTTCTTATGTCTGTGTTTGTGACCCAACCTTTCGCTTGCCGGGTTGCCTCACCCATCGTCACAGAACCTGCACCGCCTTGGCTGGCTCGTTTTGCGATGGTTGTTGACAGGGCAACGCCATTATTGTTCACCTGCACGGATGCGCTCGGCTGTGGTCGTAGCTGGTATAACTAAGATTATTGCGCCCGTCGGGGAGAGGACTTCGAGCCTACCCACACCCGTATATTTTTCGTCGTTAATCTCACGAACGATGCTTTCAATGATTCTTACAGCTCCCTGATTCTGCCCTTGAGTGGTGAATAGGTATTTCGTGAAATTGATGCTGAATTCGCGCGAGCCGGTGGCTTCCCACACGCCAATGCCTGTGCCGGCAATTGAGCCGGGCACAGCCAGGTTATCCGTCTCTGTAAGCCCCCCGCCCGGGATATAGGTGACAATGGATTCAATGGACGGAGGAAGAGGAATGGGCGATTGACCGGGCGTAACGGTTACTTTCCATGACCCCTCCATCTCTCTTTTGGCAATCCGGCGTTCTTGCGACTGACCGTCTGCTGCTACGTTGAGCGCGATGACCAACGCCGCGATCACCAGCGCTAATATACTCCTTCTGATCTGCATGTGTGTTCCTACTTTGTTATACATTCTGATTCCCCTTTTCATCTTATTTAAGCTGACTGACGTGCGACACCTGACTTTATCCGCCACCTGTCTCTATTTGCCCAGGCGAGGGCTCTGGGCTAGAATCAGCAGGGATCGAATTCCGCCCGGCTGTCGCAATATCATTACGCGGTGGATGTTACTCGAACGGTGTCGGCAAAGTCTTTAGAGAGTCCTTAGAAATTTCTTAGAGTTCAGTAATCATGCGAAAAGCGCAATTCTACGACTTTGGTCCCTTCCGCATAGACCGCGCAGACCGCCTGCTGCTTTGCAGAGGGAAGCCTGTGCAGCTTACGCCCAAAGCTTTCGATACACTCCTCGTGCTGATTGAAAGCGGCAAACGCCTTGTCGAAAAAAATGACCTGATGCAGGCCGTGTGGCCTGACACCTTCGTCGCCGAGAGTAGTCTCACTTTCAACATATCAACGCTGAGAAAAGTGCTGGCCGAGCATGATGATAAGCGGCAATACATAGAGACTGTCCCCCGTCGTGGCTATCGCTTTGTCGCCGAGGTAACGATGACGACAGAGGATTTGAACGGGCAGGACAAAAAGCAATCTGGACAGGGCGCAGGCACGGATGTAAAGACCATTGCCATTCTGCCATTCCGGTCACTTATGCTTGACAATGAATACAGATACCTGGGACTCGGTATGGCCGATGCGCTGATAACAAAACTGAGCAACATCAGGCGTTTGCTCGTGCGTCCTACCAGCGCGGTAGTAAAGTACGACAATCTGGAGCAAGACCCCTTGACGGTCGGCGCCGCGCTCGGAGTCGAATCTGTACTGGAAGGAACGATACGAAGTCTGGGCGAAACGGTACGCGTAACTGTGCAACTCGTGGACGTGCGGACAAAGGCCCCCGTATGGGCAGAGAAGTTTGACGAAAGACTCACAGACTTGTTCACGCTCGAAGACTCGATTGCCGGAAGGCTGGTGTCGGCGCTGATGCTGACGTTGAATGCGGACGAAGCCAATCGGCTCAAGCGCCACTTCACTGAAAGCCCTGAGGCTTACCATGCATACCTGAAAGGCCGCTATTACTGGAACAAGCAGACAGCCGAAGGGCTGCAAAAATCTGTTGAGCACTTCGAGCAGGCAGTAGCGATTGACCTTGATTATGCGCTAGCCTACGCAGGGTTAGCCGATGCCTACAACCTGATCGGCGCTTGGGGCGGAGTACCCCCATCGCTGGTCTTACCCAAAGCCAAAGAACTGGCGCTGAAAGCCGTCGCCATTGACGAGACGCTGGCCGAAGCGCACACGCCGCTTGGCGGCGTAAAGTCAATGTATGATTGGGACTGGGCGGGAGCCGAAGCAGAATTCAAACGCGCCATCGAGTTAAGCCCGGGCTATGCCGGCGCTTACCAGGCCTACGCGATGGTCTGCTTATCTCCGCAGGGACGCCTTGCTGAGGCGTTGGCGCAGATCGAGCGTGCTCAAGGGCTTGATCCGCTCTCTCTTTTCATTAACGCTTCCGTCGGCATGGTGTTGAATTACGCCGGAAGAAACGCCGACGCCATACAACAGCTTCACAAAGTGATTGATTTGGAACCAGGCTTCTACCTCTCACACTGGTGCATTGGCTATGCCTATGAGCAGATAGGCTCGTATGAGGATGCTGTCGCCTCTTTTCAGAAGGCAAGAGTTCTAAGCGGCGCCAACTCGTCAACCACCAGGAGCCTCGCTCACCTCTACGCCGTGATGGGGAAGAGGGAAGAAGCTGAAGCCTTGTTGGAGGAGTTAATAGAAACCTCACGCCACCGGTATATTTCGCCCTATGATGTGGCGGGAATCTACGCGGGGCTCGACGATAAAGAAAGCGCGCTGAAATATCTTCAAGCCGCTTGCGAAGACCATTCCGGCTCGTTGATCTGGCTCAACGTTGATAAGACCTTCGAGACCTTGCGTTCGGAGCCCTTGTTTAAAGAACTGCTGCGTCGCCTGAATCTGGAGCCTCAAGAGGGAAGTCAGAACCGGGAGCGGTAGCGACCAGGTTGGTAGGCCGCACCCGGTCGCTAC
>JANMSG010000987.1:0-3150 GCA_031389065.1 Acidobacteriota bacterium
TCTTCGCCATGATGTTGGTAGAACTCTTGTTGGTTTCATTTTACTGGATAGACATTCTGCTTGGGTCGCCTATTGCTGTGCTTCACGCCTTGGTTGACCTTGATGGCGAAGGCAATCTGCCTGCCTGGTTTTCCTCTTTTCAACTCGCTCTAATCTCGCTCTGCCTGTGGACACTGGTCTTTCATCATCGCAAGCCCGACAAGCCTTCAAAGAGTTTTCTGGCGCTTCTGGCTTCTGTCTTCCTGCTGTGGTCGGCTGATGAAACGGCACAAATGCACGAGCGACTGACAGGTTGGATAGGGCTACGTTATGTGGATTGGCTGCCCTATTTTTTGCATGAACATAAAGCCATCGTAGCTCTGCTGCTGGTTGCGTTCTCGGTGATTGTATGGCTTTTGTGGAGCGATTGTTGCGCTTTCTGGCGGGCGCATCGCCGCGCCAGTTTAATAGCCATGTGCGGATTTTGTGTGGTCTTTTTAGGCGGCGCAGTTTTGGAAACCATCGGTTACAAATTTTTCCTGAGCGGCACAACGCCGCTTTTGTATCAAACGGAAGTTTGTTTTGAAGAGTTTTTCGAGATGTTTGGCGCCAGTCTAATCTTATTTTCGACAAGCTTGCTGGTATTGAATCAAGCCGAACAACTTCGGCAAGGGCAAGCAGAGGTTTCCTTGCAACCTCTGAGGCTCAAGAGCAATCTCACTCTTTAGCAAAAGGCTTGCTATAATCTTTTGCTTGCAGCAAAACAAGTAAAATTGCTGCCGAATCCTGTTTACATATAACCCAATGGTGGAGGCAAAATGGAAAGAAAAAATTTTCGTTTGTTCAGCGCGACGACGCTGTTATTGACACTCTTCTCTGTAAGTTTCACTAGCTATTCAACTCAACAACCGCCTAAACCACAATCGCAAACGCAGATAAGTAAACCTATGCAAATTGAAAAAGACCCGCACTCTTTCGCAAGCCCCACAAATGTTGTCGTCAAACATCTGAACCTGGACATACGTGTTGACTTCAACAAAAAACAGATTGCCGGAAAAGCGACGCTGCAAATTGATAACAAGACGAGCGCAAAAGAACTTCGCCTGGACACACGCGATTTGACGATTCAAAAAGTCACTTTGGACAAAAACGAAAGTGCCACGAAATTCACGCTCGGCAAGGAAGTGAAATTTCTGGGTCGTGCGCTCGTTGTTGACCTTGCGCCTGAAACCAAAGAAGTCAATGTTTATTACAACACCGCGCCGACGGCAGCGGCTTTGCAATGGCTTGAGCCGGCGCAAACGGCTGGCAAAAAGAAGCCTTTTCTTTTCACTCAATCGCAGGCGATTCTCGCACGAAGTTGGGTTCCATGTCAGGACACACCGAGCGTTCGCATGACGTATCACGCGAAAGTTACAGTGCCGAAGGATTTACTGGCGGTGATGAGCGCGACGAATAATTCGCAACTGAGTCCCGCAGGCATTTATGAATTTGATATGCCGCAACCGATTCCCTCTTATTTGCTGGCGCTTGCCGTTGGCGATATCGCCTTTCGTCCTTTGGGCACCCGCAGCGGTGTTTATGCGGAACCTACCGTTATTGATAAAGCGGCAAATGAATTCGCCGACATTGAAAAGATGATCGCCGCCGCCGAATCGCTTTATGGTCCCTACAGATGGGAGCGTTACGACGTCATCGTGCTGCCGCCGAGTTTTCCCTTTGGCGGCATGGAGAACCCGCGTTTAACCTTTGCGACTCCGACGATTCTTGCCGGTGACCGTTCACTGGTTTCGTTGATCGCTCACGAGTTGGCGCATTCCTGGTCTGGCAATCTGGTGACCAACGCGACCTGGAATGATTTCTGGTTGAACGAAGGCTTCACCAACTATTTCGAGAATCGCATTATGGAAGCCATTAACGGCAGAAATTATTCAGAGATGCTGGCGCAACTGGGGCTTCAAGGTTTGCAAGACGAGGTTATCGCAATCAGTAAAGAGCATCCCGAAGATACACGCCTGCGCCTTGAGCTTACGGGACGCGACCCCGACGAGGGGATGACGAACATCGCTTATGATAAAGGCTTCATGTTTTTGCGCATGATTGAAGAGACCGTTGGACGCGAAAAATGGGACGCTTTCCTGAGAAAGTATTTCGATACCTTCGCCTTTCAAAGCCTGACGACAACCAATTTTGTGCAGTATTTGCGCGCTCATCTCATCGCTTCAGACAAGACGCTGGAAGATAAATTGAAAATCGAGCAATGGATTTATCAGCCAGGTTTGCCGGATAATGTGCCAAAGATTCACGCCACGGAATTTGATAAAGTCGAAGTGCAAGTGAAAGCCTGGCAATCGGGAACGCCGGCAAAAAAATTACAGACCGCAGGCTGGACGACGCAACATTGGTTGTACTTCTTGAGAAAGCTTCCGGATTCGATGACCAGGCAACAGATGTCTGATTTGGACGCGACATATGGTTTTACGAAGACCGGCAATTCGGAAATTTTGAGCGCCTGGTTGATGCGCGCGATTGCCAATAAATACGACGTGGCTTACCCGGCGCTGGAAAATTTCTTGACCAGTCAAGGGCGGCGCAAATTCCTCAAACCCCTGTACACGGAACTAGCGAAGACTGTGGAAGGCAAAGAAATGGCGCGAAAGATTTACAAGAAAGCGCGACCCACATATCACTCGGTTGCGTACACAACGATTGATGAGATACTCAAATAATTTTTCTTAACCCGCAAAACGCCAGAACCGCAAAGATATTTTTCTTTGCGGTTCTGGCATTTTGCGCTTAGAAAAATGTTGGTTCAGACTTTATCAAGCAAGGCTTTGCGCTTGAGCAATTGCTCTAATTCCTGGTCAAGTTCTATCATCCGATTTTCGCGTGCGGTATCGCGTTTTTTATCCAGCAGCAGAGCATAAGCGAAAGCTGCCAGAGCAGCGCCGCCAAGTCCCATTGCCACCCAAAGCAGCTTCGCCTGCGTCACGCCTATGGAGAGCCACAACCCCGATTTGCCTGTGAGTAAATCGTAGGTGGCGAGCGCAGCCAGCGAAAACAGGAATACACCGCCGCCCACACAACGCGCGTGCGACCTCAGATGTGAATTTTCCAGTTTAGGTTGTACAAGTGATATGCAGAAAATTGCGCTGTAGGTGAATCGAAAAT
>JANMSG010000988.1:0-3296 GCA_031389065.1 Acidobacteriota bacterium
GTAGCGACCGGGTGCAGCGCATAAACCCGGTCGCTACCGCTCTCGGTTCTGACTTCGCACATCGGCATCTTGGTGTGCCGCACATATAGCGAGCGTTCTCGTCGGCGCACGATCCGCAGGCGAGAGGCAGAAACAAAATCAGGAGGACGCTGGCGCTTTATCAGGCTATGATAAGAGATGGAAATCTGAGGAGGATCTTATTATGAGTCTCAAGCTTGTACAAGTCGGTGAGCCTGTGTTGCGCCAACCTGCCCGACCCTTATCCATTGAGGAGATCAAGAGCGCCCGCATTCAACAACTGATCGAGATGATGCGAGAGACCATGCGTGAGGCGCCCGGTGTGGGTCTGGCTGCTCCACAGATCGGTGAGCCTTTGCAACTGGCGGTGATCGAAGACCGCGCCGCCTACCTTGACGGTGTAGCTCAAGAGGTATTAACCGAGCGCGAGCGTTCGTCGGTTCCTTTTCACGTCATCATTAACCCGGAGCTTTCAATCCTCGGCGATTCGACGGCAACTTTCTATGAAGGGTGTCTTAGCCTTTCGGGATTCACCGCCCTGGTGGAGCGAGCTTTAGCCGTACAGGTAAAGTGCCTGAACGAACGTGGTGAGCCCATCGTGATAAACGCCCGTGGCTGGTATGCGCGAATCCTCCAGCACGAAATTGACCACCTACTGGGGAGTGTCTATATAGACCGCATGGAGTCGCGCTCCTTTATGACCATGGACAATTACACCGCGCATTGGAAGGATCTGTCAGTTGGTCAAGTGCGCGAGGCGCTGGGATTGAATGCTTTCCCGCATTGATCGAATTTGATGGTATGGATTTGTGGGAATCAAATTGTGCAGCGATGCAGGACTAGATTACGTTTTGTCTTATTGATTAGAGAGGTGCAATTGCTCCCCGCCACCCGCACCTTCAGGACCATCCGAGAAAAGCTCGAATGCCTGACCATTATTGGTTACTCGATAATGATAGTCATTGCCCCAGGGGTCGAGTTCGTATTTACCTTCGACATACGGACCTAGCCAGTAATACGCATCCATAACGCTATCTGCCGGAGAGACTTTAGCCCGGTTGGTAAGACTTTCAAGCCCTTCTTTATCGGTTGGATAGCGACCCATATCTACACGGAAATGTTCCAGTCCATCGGCTAACATTCGCAATTCTTTCACCGCCCTTTGCTGGCGCGCCATCACGCGCTTGTTCGCCTGCTGATACTGGTTCCACTGATAGAAGCTCAACGCAAACACCACGAGCAGCACGAGACTGACCGTGCCGACAATCAGCAGGTGTTGGCGGCGCTGTCTTTGCGATTGCAAAGCCTGGCGTACCTCTGGTAAAAAAACCATCGTGGGATCGGGGCGGTGTGTACTGGCGATCCCGCTGGCGGCGTCCAAATGAGATTTGCTTGTATGACGACCTTTTAGCGGCGCATAGCAGGACGGGCAGTAGCGCAGGCTACGGTGTACTTTTGCATCACATTTCGGACACTTGTCCGGGTTAATATCTTGAGGTGTCATAAGCCAGATCGTTTATATTTCCAACTGCGCGATAGCTTGTTCGGCGAACAAAATTTGTATGATTTTTCAGCGTTACACGTGGCCCCACTTGGAACCAATTGTCATCTGCCGTTTCCGTGATCTCGGATAAAATTTTACCATTACAGGACAAGGAATTAACAAGCGCAAAAAAATAGACCGATGCAAATCCGGTACAGTCTGTAGCTTAGGTCAAGCGAGCCGGGGTGGGACGCAACCGTGTTCTTGCCGTCTTGAAATAGGTGGCAATGCGCTTGATGGCAGCGTGTCAAAAGTGGTGATTTACTCTCTTGTGGAGTCTGCTTGCCTTTGATAATTCCTCTGAAAAAGTTTACAAATTTATAGACAGAAAAGTTTGGCATACGGGAAATAAATTTTTCCAAGTGGAACAGATTTTCAGTATGGTAACCATAAGATTAGGGATGAATTCAGATCAGGCTGAAGCAGCCTGGTTCGATGATTGAGTAAGATCGGCATAGGTACAGATCTGCCGATGGCCTAATAGAAACAAACTTTGGAGGGGAAATGAGTAAAATATTGCCTGGCTTGCTGCTGCTTTCATCGCTTCTGGGGATTTCGGCGCGGGCGCAAATTCTGAACAATCCTGTGCAGGATTATATTAATAAAACCAATCTTTTGAATAACATTCTGAGCAACAAACGGGCTACGGACATGAGCCAGAAAGCTCAGTCGAAAGGCAAATCTACCAACCCCACCGCTGGCAACTCTACAAGCCGAACGAATTCCGTCACTCTTCCCGAACCGACAATATTTACTCATACAGGCGGATCTCTTTTGCCTAAGCTGTTAGCCGGTAAAAGCGCAGTCACTACGGCAGAGCAACTGAAGGCGGAGCAGTTTTTTATTTCACTACTGAATCTTTATGAGGGAACGGCGCGAAAAGACGGATTTCCAGCCAACGATCTGGCGTACGCTTTTGAGTATTTTGTCGTCAATAGTTACATGACGTATCACGATTTGCACGACGTTGATTACGACAAAGACCCGCGCGTCAAACGCGGCAAAGATATGTTCGATCGGCTTACCCTCATCAATGAGAAAAAGCTGTTGAAGGTATCTCTTTCCCAGGAACGAGCCATCTATAATCAATTCAAAACGCTGTTGGCGGGAAACCCCGAAGTCCTGAAAATGACCGATGGGCAAAAACAAGAGCTCGCCGAACTTCTTGCCATTATGTTTGGTGTCCAATACACCGCCTACATCAAAGGAGTAAATCGCGAGGACGAGAAAGGAATCGAGCAGGCCCGCCAGATGGCAAAACAGTACCTGGAAAAATTGATCGGTGTGCCGGTTGAGCGCATAAAAATAGGTGACAACGGTTTGCGAATGTAAGCTTCAGAAGATGATCACTTCTTCACAATGGGGCGTCACGTAACAATGAATTAAAGTTGTGCAATACGTCATAGCTGTTAAACTGATGAGCATCCATGAGCCAAGCTCTCGCTAAAGAACTTATCGCTACAGGCACAACGATAGCGCACTACCGAGTCATCGAGGCGCTGGGCGCGGGCGGCATGGGAGCGGTCTATAAAGCGCACGATGAAAAGCTGAATCGCATCGTTGCGTTGAAAATTTTGCTCCCCGATATGGTCGCTCACGAGGAGCGCCGCCGCCGCTTTCTTCAAGAGGCGCGCGCTGCGTCGGCGCTCAATCATCCGCACATTCTCACAGTCTTTGAGATTGGCGAAGCCGACGGCAAGCCCTTCATCGTCATGGAGTACATCGAAGGCGAAAC
>JANMSG010000995.1:0-16443 GCA_031389065.1 Acidobacteriota bacterium
GGGAAATATCTCGCGCTAAAAATCTATGTCAAAAAAACTCTGCGTTTCGCTCATGGGCTTACTTTTATTTAACCCGTTTGCCACGCCAGCAGCGAAGGCTTTTCATTCGACGCCATCCTTCAAACAGCTAGCCGCAAGTCAAACAGCAAAGTCGTCAGAAGACTTGCAGCGTTTGCGCGCAAACGTTCAAGCCAAACTTGATGAGTTGCACAGAAACGCAGAGTTTCCCGGTGCAACGGTTGGTTTTATTTTAGCTGATGGGAGATTCGCTTCGGTTTCGACAGGTCTTGCGGACGTTGAGAACAAAACGCCGCTGCAACCCACCGATAAAATGCTTGCCGGAAGCATAGGGAAAACCTATTTCGCGGCAGTTGTCATGCAACTGGTTCAAGAAGGCAAACTCCATCTTGATGAAAAAATTGAGAAATGGTTCGGGCGTGATAAATGGTTTGCGCGTCTGCCGAATGCCAAAGAGATAACCGTCAAAATGTTGATGAATCACACGAGCGGGCTTGCAGAATATTACGAACTGAAAGGCTTCATGAATACCCTCAGAACAAAACCAGACCTGGTGTTTACGCCTGAAATTCTTGTCGAATGCGTACTCGACAGCCAGCCGCTTTTTCGAGCGGGACAAGGCTGGGCGTATGCCGACACGAATTACATTCTGGTCGGCATGATTGCTGAACGCATCACGAAAAAGAGTCTGTACAGCGAAGTAGAAAAGCGCATTTTAAAACCGCTGAAACTGACGCGCACCACTCCTTCCAACCGTCGCGCCCTGCCCGGAGTCATCACCGGTTATTCGATGCCCAACAGTCCTTTCGGTTTTGAAGGACGAGTCATTAAAGATGGCAAATTCATCATCAATCCACAATTTGAATGGGCTGGCGGTGGCTATGCTTCGACCGCAGAAGAGTTAGCGCGTTGGGCAAAAGCTCTCTACGAAGGCAAAGTTTTTCAGCCAGCGATGCTTGAACAGATGCTCGAAGCCGTACCTGCAAAAACCGGCAGAGGCGATAAATACGGCTTAGGCGTGCAGGTGCGACAAAGCCATTGGGGCGCAAGTTACGGACACGGTGGATGGTTTCCCGGCTACCTCTCCGAGATGGAATATTTCCCTGAGCACAAAGTCGCCATCGCCATTCAAGTCAACACGGACGCCGGTCGTAAATTGAAGAAAGGCTTGCGCGCCTATATCACAGATGTTGCGCGAATCGTCATTGGCGAAGCGGTCAACAAAAAGGCCGCCTAGAGCCTGTAGCCCTGGCAAGAGAATTGGCAGTGCAGACATTGACCTACAGGTCTTTGGATGTGTAAGAACTCAACCTCCCCGCTCATTTGCAAACCGCTATGACTTCGCGGCTATTGGGCATAGCGGTTTGAACTCGCCCTGAATTAACCAAATTCATTGGGTAAAATCGTTGGATTGTGGGCAGAAGAAATTCCGCAACATATCGAAAGAGCGAATTGCCTCAGTTATCGAAGGAAAGTCATTCGCAACATATCGATTTTCAAAGAGTAGTAAGAAGGACTTGCTCTCCTAACGGAGAGCTTACAAAATATCTCGTTCTCTTATTGTTTTACTGCGATTCGGGGGGTAAAATGAAAACGAGGAATATCACAACATACGGTAGAAACCAGATAGATTTTTCAAAATTAAGAGCGGATGGGTCTCAGGCAAATGCTTCTGGTGATTATTTGATCTCACAAGCATTTACCTGTGCTGATGAACATAAAATGATGTGATTACTTACTCCTAATTTCTCCGTTTCTTATCGCTCTATTCTGCTCTCGCAAGCCCCCCGTGATTCGTGCCTTGATGTGATTGACGAAATCAGAAGTTGAAGTTGTGTTTGCTGTGCCAGAGGCTCCGCCTTGAGCACAGGGGGAATTGATCAATGAAAATTTTGATTGCCGAAGACGACCCAATCTCAGGCCGTATGCTTGAGACAAACCTGACGAGCTGGGGATACAAAGTCGTCTTTACCCTTAACGGAACAGAAGCTTGGGCAGAGCTTCAGAAAGAAGACGCTCCAAGACTGGCAATATTGGATATACTGATGCCGGAGATGAGTGGGCTGGAAGTATGCCGCAAGGTTCGCCAGATGCCAAATTCATCTCTACCTTATATCATCCTTCTGACTGCGAAGATAAAGAAGGAAGACGTGGTTGCGGGGATTGAGGCCGGAGCCAATGATTATCTGACAAAACCTATCTATCTTGAAGAATTTCGTGTGCGCCTGGAAGTTGGCGTTCGTATGGTTGAATTACAGCAGAGTTTAGCCAAGCGCGTCAGAGATCTCGAAGCAGCGCTTGCTCATGTCAGGCAGCTTCAGGGAATCCTGCCAATCTGTTCCCACTGTAAGAAAATTCGGGATGACAAAAACTACTGGCACCAGGTAGAGAGTTACATCAGTCAATAC
Source organism: Acidobacteriota bacterium (assembly GCA_031389065.1). GTDB lineage: Bacteria > Acidobacteriota > Blastocatellia > UBA7656 > UBA7656 > JACQDB01. The sequence goes on from JANMSG010000995.1 coordinate 2,427, forward strand.
TCCGACACCCGCTTCAGCCACTCTGTCTGTCCCGATTGTTACAAGGCTGCGGCAAAACCACAGCTCCAAGACAAGCAAGATTGAATCGTTAAACCTGATTTTTCAACCCATCTCTTGATTTTGAAATTCGCGGCGCTTGTGTCGCTTCCAAAATTGCCAGCCGTATTAATCGGATCGGCGTTGCTGTTAGTCCCTTAGAAGCGTGCCAGCTTGTTCGCAGAATTCGGCGAAAACGTCGCCCAGAAATTCATGCCATTGCCGGTCAATGTCGCCAGTATCGAAGGCTGAAGCCAGCGCATCGCCGTTGCTGCCTTTGACCTGCACGACAACTCGCCGGGATCGCCAGATTCGTGCTGTCAAAAGCAATCGGAGTCTGTCTCCAGGCTCCGATTGCACCGCCATTGACTGCGAAGCGCTCGCTCGTTTTGCTTAGAGTGTCTGGTCATTGCAGCCGGGCAAGCCGCTGACGCTGAAGGTGTAGGCGAGTGACGTTGGGTTAGTAGCATTGTTGACTCGGTGCTGCACGATTACAAATGACCGCTTGCCAGGCACAGTGAAAGAGAAGGTTCGGCTTTGGTCGCTATTGCCGGCATCTCCCAGATAATTCTCCTGCACATCGAAGGGATTGAAACGGTTCACGTAAGCGACCGTGAGAATCTGATTGGCCCCTCCGGCAGTCGTGGTGACGGTGACACAGCGTGGCGAATTCGAAGTGTTGAGAAACGTATAGGCGTCATAAGTGAACTGAATTCCTACATCCGTAAGATTGGGAACAGGCTTTGGTGCGGCGCAACTCGATGCGACCGCATTGCGGAACAGACGCGAGGTCTGCGTGTCGGTTGCCGCCGGATAGTCCGGGCTGCCGCTGCCGATGGTGCCGCTGATGCTTGAAGGAGGGCAGGAGTCGCAACCGGGCAAGCCCAGCACGCGGAACGAGTAAGCCAGCGACGTCGGGTTGCCAGCATTGTTGACACGGCTCTGCACAATGACGAAGTCATCCCTGCTCGGCACAAGAAAGGAAAAGCTACGGGTTTTGTTACTATTGCCGGCATCACCCGCATAATTCTCTTGTACATCGAAGGCATTGAAACTATCCAGGTAAGCGGCTGTGAGAATCTGATTGTTCGCTCCGGCAGTTGTAGTGATGGTGACACAGATTGGCCGGAACAATGGATTTTCGAACGTATAGGCATCATATTTGAATGTCAAACCAGCATCGGTAAGACCAGGGAAAGGCTTTGTCGTACCACAACTCGACTCGACATTATTGCGGAATATACGCGAGGTCTGCGTGCCTGTGACAAATGGGTAATCGGGGCTGCCGCTGGTCATCACTCCGTTGATGACGGCTGGCGGGCAGCTTGGAGGCGGCGCGGAAACCGGCGCTGCTTCGACGGTCGAAACCAAAGAGGAGAAACCTAAGCCAAGCTTATCTACACCTCCCAGGTTAATTCCCATCACCAGATTGGTGAACACAAAAAAAATGATGAATGATACTCTCGCGTATTTTCTAAAGACTTGCATTGACCTTCTCCTTATCCTTGATTTGTTAGCTCTAAATCGAGAGCCAGGCAACCTGGCTCTCGATTTACCTCGATTAGAGACTAAAAGCTCTGACGAGAAATGCAGCCATCTGAGCCCGAGTTGCATTATCTGTAGGGCAGTACAGTGGCGGATTGCCTGAACATCCTTGCGTGATTCCCAAGACAGCCATCCTATCTATAAATTTATAAAAAGGATTGCTCGGAGGCACATCGTTGAACCTCTGATTTGGTGGAGTGGGCGGATTAAATTCTCCTTTTGCTCGAATCAGAAATGCCGCCATCTGCTCGCGGGTGACATTTTGAGTCGGACAGTAATTGGTGCCGCCGCAGCCCAAGGTAATCTGGCGCACCGCCATCTGTTCAATGAAGGCATAGAACGGGTTCGATGGCGGCACATCGGTGAAACGCTGTTGCGCCGGTTGAGGAGGAAAGAACTCGCCGAGCGAGCGCATGATGAAAGCGGCCATCTGCTCGCGAGTCACCAACTGGTCCGGGCAGTAGATGCCAGTACCGCATCCGCTTGTCACATTGCGAGCCGATAGCTTGCCAATCTCTGTGTAAAACGGATGGCCCACAGGTACGTCGGTAAATTGTATGCCTTGTAAAATCGTGAAGGTTTGTCCAGCAATCGCCAGCGTTCCAATCCGACGATTGGAGCCAGTGTGCGGGGCAACCGAATAGGTCACGGTCCCATTGCCGTTGCCATTACCGCCTCCGGTGATGGTGACGAACGACGTGCTGAAGTTGTCCACAGACCAGCTACATCCTGCAGGCATGCCAACGCTGACGCTGCCTGTCCCGCCAGTAGCGGCAAAGCTCTCATCGCTTTTACTGAGAATGGCAATACACTCACAACTTGGCAAGCCGCTGACGCTGAAGTTGTAGGCGAGCGACGTTGGGTTGGCAGCGTTGTTGACGCGGTGCTGCACGATTACAAAAGACCGCTTGCCGGGCACCGTGAAGGAGATGGTTCGGCTTTGGTTGCTATTGCCGGCATCGGCAAGATAATTTTCCTGCACATCGAAGGGATTGAAACGGTTCAGATAGGCGACCGTGAAAATCTGATTCGGTGCCCCGGCAGTCGTCGTGACGGTGACACAGCGTGGCGACGCCGAAGTGTTGAGAAACGTATAGGCATCATAAGTGAACTGAATTCCTGCATCTTCGAGATTCGGGAGAGGCTTTGGTGCGTCGCATGTCGAAGCAACCGCATTGCGGAACAGACGCGAGGTCTGGGTGTCAATTGCCGCCGGATAGTCCGGGCTGCCGCTGCCGACTGTGCCGCTGATGCTTGAGGGAGGGCAGGAGTCGCAACCGGGCAAGCCCAGCACGCGGAACGAGTAAGCCAGCGACGTCGGGTTGCCAGCATTGTTGACACGGCTCTGCACAATGACGAAGTCATCCCTGCTCGGCACAAGAAAGGAAAAACTCCGGGTCTTGTCGCTGTTGCCAGCATCACCCAAATAGTTCACCTGTACATCGGCGGGGTTGAAACTGTTGAGGTAAGCGGCTGTCATAATCTGATTGGGCGCCCCTGCAGTGGTAATGATGGTCACACAGATTTGCTGGAACAAAGTGTTTCTGAAGGTATAGGCGTCGTATTTGAACGTCAAACCGTCATCGGTGTAACCAGGGAAAGGCTTTGTCGTACCACAACTCGACTCGACACTATTGCGGAATATGCGCTCCGTCTGCGTGCCTGTGACGAATGGGTAGTCAGGGCTGCCCTGCATAATCACTCCGTTGATGACGGCGGGCGGGCAGGCTTGCACATCTCCAACCACCGCTGCATTTGGCTGTGCAGGTTGGGCGGCAGCTGGAGCCGCTTCGACGGTCGAAATCATAGAGGAGAAGCCTGAGCCGGGCTTGGCTCCCACCCCGAAGTTAATTCCTGTCACCAGATTGGTGAAGATAAATAAGATGATGAATAATACTCTGGCACACGTTCTAAAAACTTTCATTAGACTTCTCCTTAATCCTTGATATGTTATCTGTAAATAGAGAGCCAGGTTGCCCGGCTCAGGGTTACCTTTTATCACGTTGCCAAAAAACCAGCGTGTCACTTTCGGAATTCCGAAAATGACACGCTACTTACCTTGTGAATGATTGGCTCGAATGGATCTATTTTTTGAGAGGTGAATCGCCGGATTTACAGGCGCCAGGTTTTTAACCTTTCGGTTTGTAGCGGAGGGTCATCTGGAGGCGTTTTATGGTACTGTTATCGGGTGGTGTGCGCGAAGAACTTCCCTGCGCCCTACGCTCAATCGAATACCTCTGACCCAATGATCTATATAAAATTGTTCACACCGGATTCAAGCAGGGCGCAGTATGCTACGCAAGAATCATCTGAAAAGGCTGATTTCATCTTCTATTTTGGCGACTTCTCGACCTATCTCGCCATTGACCTGAGGCTCGCGACCATCTAGTACAGCTTGAGCGAAGTCATCAATGAGGGGTTTATGGACATTCGACGCAGGTGGATGCGTTTCAAAGCGTTCGCCTTCGTCGGTCTTGACCCTTAGCTTTCCTTCATTGAGTATCGCCACATGAATTGAGCCTCGGCTGCCGAAAATGTCTAAAGTATCCTGACGTTCGTATGCCGCATGAGTGACGGTCAGTACGCCGCCGGGACCATTGGCAAACTGAAAGAAGGCTACGCCGCTATCTTCCACTTCGCGGTCAAACAGAATATTCAGGAGCTTGCCCTGTGTGCTGCTGATGGCACCGAAGAGATTGATGAGTATCTCGATTCGGTGGCAGCCGAAGTCGAGCATCGGTCCGCCGCCGGATTGTTTTTTCTGGGTCAGCCAATAGCGCGGATGGTCTATCTGTGGGTTGAACAATTCGAACGCATTGATCTGCGCGATGACCGGGTTGCCGATTTCACCAGCCGCCAGAATCTCTTTGATGCGGGCGATGGCTGGATGAAAATGGCGATAATAGGCAATGCCCAAATTAACCTGATGAGCCCGACAAGCCGCAATCATACGGTCACACTCGCTCGTGTTCATTGCCATAGGTTTTTCACACAGGACGTGTTTGCCCGCTTCGGCGGCAGCGATGCTCTGCACGGCGTGTAGATGGACAGGGGTCGCGACATAAATCGCGTCAATCTCCTGGTCGGTAAGCAAGTCCTGCCAATGTTCGTACCACCTTCTGGCTCCAAACTCCTTGGCAAACGATTCAGCCTTTTCGTAGTTCGCCCGACTTACTGCCACCAGTTCGCAATTCGGCAGATCGCGTAAAGCAGGAGCCACATTCCTGCGAGCAATATCGCCACAACCAATCAATCCCCATCTGAGAGCCATGCGCGTTTCCCTCTTGATAAAATGCGTAAGACTTCAAATAGTACGATAGATTGTCTCGTTTCGGAAAACCAACATCTTGCGCCATCAAGTTTGTCGCCATCGCCGTTGAAAAATTTTCGCCACCATCACTTGAAATCAATAGGTCTTGCTCTTTCACGCTGCTGGCTTTTCGCCGCGTAGTGGCGGCTTGATTTTAGCCGTGGGTATCAACCCACGGTGGGTGAGATTGAGGAGGTCGCGTCGCGTCAGCGACGGCTGAATTCAGTCATCGCTGACGCGACGAAGGGAGTAATTTGCCCATCGCTTCCAGGCGTTGAAACACCTGGCTAAATTCAGTTTGCCGCTACGCGGCAGGATTTCTCGACATTACCTTTTTATCACTACCTATCTTTTAACTTTCATTTGATTTGAAGTCCCTTATAATAAGCGGCTGAGGTGAGACTAATGTTGCAAAAAAATACTCTTTCTAGTCGAATCATTTTTCCATTGTTAGTTATCCTGTTGGTAACGGCTGTCAGTGGTTTAGCCCAGGATTCAACCGGGAGACCCAAAGAGACTCCTCCCGCTAACACACCCAATCCACTCTTGAAGTATAAACCGGCGACCCCTCGTCCAAAAAGATCTGGCAAGCCAACCCCCCCTCCGGCCGCTACCGTAAGACTCACGATTTTGACAGAGCCACCAGATACCGCGGTTTTTATCAATGGCGACAAGCGCGGGGTAACAGATGCAGAGGGCAAGATTCAGTTCGCAAAACTAGCACTTGGTCAATACAAAATAGAAGTACGCAAAGAGGGATTTGTCTCTGCGAATAAGATTTTTATCGCCGGCCCAGACTCTCCAACTCTGGTTTTCAAACTGCAGTCCGAATCTCAAGAGCCGGTCAAAAAGGTTGACACCCCTGGCGCTACAGAAAAGTTACCGGAGACAGATTCGAGCGTGACGGGCAGCACAGATAAAAAGAAATCAGAGAATGCAAGTGACAATAGTTCATCCAAAGGTAAAAAGAAAAAGAAAAAGAACTAAGCTTCAGCCCGCCAAGCAATACTGGTATGCCAACCCTTTGGGTTGCTCCCCACATCGCCCTTACCACTCAACTCGTCGGTTGGTAGTTTATATCGCTCCGCTATAGCGCGTTGCTCCATTCAGTGAGTGGTAAGGTGCCGAAGTGACTGCGTATAATAGACAGTTCGCTGAAAAAAAGAAAAGGAGCAATTCATTTATGAATAAATCGGATGTCTTTCACGCCTGGGGGAGAATTCTGAGCGGACACTACCCATCCTTATCCATAGAAATTACCCGCGAATGCCCACTCCGCTGCCCCGGTTGTTACGCCTACGAGCCAGAGCATCTGGGGCAACTCGGGCCACTGCGCATGCTCGTTGATTACAAGGGGCAAGAATTGGTTGAAGGTGTCCTCGCTCTGGCGCGCAAACACCGCCCCTTACTTATCTCCGTCGTCGGCGGAGAGCCGCTCGTGCGTTTCCGGGAGCTTGATATTTTATTGCCGAAGTTGAGCGAAATGGGCATCGCCGTGCAAATTGTCACCAGCGCCGTGCGCGAAATCCCGGCGCACTGGAGCCACATCAAAGACCTGGACCTCGTCGTCTCCATAGACGGTTTGCAGCCCGAGCATGACGAGCGCCGCAAGCCAGCGACCTATGAGCGCATCCTGAAAACTATCCAGGGACACTCCGTGGCGGTCCACTGCACCGTCACGGGGCAGATGGTCGGGCGGGAAAAATACTTCGAAGAGTTCTTGTCGTTCTGGTCCGGCAAGGAAGAGGTAAGGAGGATCTATTTCAGCCTGTTCACGCCGCAGAAAGGCGCGCAGAGCGAAGAGATCCTCACGACGGGCGGGCGCGACACGGTGTTAAACGAGTTGGTTGGGCTGCGCCCGATGTTCCCGAAATTGTACTTACCTGACACGGTCGTGCAAGGCTACCGCCAACCGCCACGTAGGCCCGAAGAGTGCATCTTCTCGCGCACAACCTTGAATGTGACCGCGGATTTGAAGGGCAGGATCACCCCCTGTCAATTCGGCGGCGACCCCGATTGCTCGCAATGCGGCTGCATGGCGTCGGCTGCATTGAGCGCCATCGGCGACATTCGCCTTTTGGGCTTTGTGCCCGTCAAGTCTATCTTCTTCGCCTCGGATCGAATCGGCAAGACGACCGACAGAATGCTGAACGGGTAGCTCAGTAAATTCTATAATCTTATTGCTGCTTTACGTTTATTTTTTCTGCTCAAGGCGTGCGAAAGATATTGGGGAGTTAAACCCGACGTTTCATCCATCACCTGATTTTGAAATGCAAGTCGTCGGAGGCTTACACAACCTGCAAGCCTGCGGCTCCAGTGTGTACCGATTAAGGTGTTTTGGCGCGCTTATCAATTGCCCCAAACCATTTTGCCTGACAGGGAATTTAAGGCACAACAAGCTCGCACAAGAAAGGCTGCACTCTGACGCCTTGATCACCTGCCGAAAACCCCGCTATATCGTCGTGCAAACTCTCTACGCTGTGAACGCCTCCTTCATAAATATAAAACTGATAGAAAGGTGGCGTGGTGCCTAACGCATCAATCGCCGCAACCAGGCTTTCGCTATGCGCGATCGGAACCGTGGTGTCTGCTGTGCCGTGATGAATCTGCAATTTGAACAAACCGGCGGCGAAATAAATGACCGAGCGACGCACCAATTCAAGCCGCGCTTCATCAACGGTCACATCGCCTGAAAGATAAGGGCAAACCACTATGTCCATCAATTGATTCAATATCGGATTGCCCGCAGGCTCGCCGCAAGTTGTGGCTTCAAGCGCCTCCTGAGCCAACATCATATCTGCGCCGCCGAACATATCAACGGTTCTTTTGATGCGTGTGTCTCGCGCGTCTAGAAGCAAAGTCACCGCGCCGCCTCGACTTGTTCCATAAGCCGCTACGCGATTTTTATCCGTTTGCTTAATTTTTTTCAAAACGCAGTTAAGCGCGGTAATCACGTCATCCACATCGTAATCAAGAATGCTTTGCGTACCGCCTGAATGAAAGAGCCATTCGGGATGCGTCGGGTCAAGGACTCTTGCATCAAGCGATTCCCCGCGATAAGAAGGCATAATGATGAAGAAATTTTCTTTGATACAGATGCCGGGAAATCCCGCGTCAAAACTTGCAAGCTTGCTTATATTCACCCCGCCTGTGCCGCCGTGATTAACTAGCAAGACCGGGAATTTCTGATCCGCCACATAGTTGAGCGGATAACGGATCGCCACATAATGTTTATCGTTGGCGAGTCCATCATTGTCGCCGTCAATTAAATGAGAAGCCACTTTGACCTGACAGTCAAGATATGTGCCGCTTGCTTCAAGAGTCCAACCGACTACATCGTGATTTCGCAAAGCCCATTCGCTTTCGGTTTGTGTGATAAGCGTAGCTAAATCAGTTGCCGGAATATCAAACAAGGCGCTTAAATCGCTCAGACTGCGCTTTGATGCTTCGCTTGTTGAAATCTGCGTACCGTTGAAAACAAAAGTAAAAACGAAAACCAACGCCAAGAAAAATCCACCAAACCCCTTGGTAAAATGAAAACGCATACACCCTTCCTCCTGTTTGAAAACCTGTAAAGAAATATCGCGGGAGATGAATTGGTAAAACGGCAGATGAATTTTGAATGTGAGCGACGAACACGCTTCGCTCAGGGTTCACCATTCATTTTGAAAATCATTGAATAGCGACGCGATAAGCGATTGCACAAATCGCAAAAACCATAGCGTCAGGCAATTTCTTATTTCGATTTTTCGACTTTCGCGCGATGTCTGGTTGGTTAGACAAACGAATTTGAACAGTAGTTTGAAAAAAAATGCGGGCGAGCAAATAAGATATGACAAAATCTTCCGGTAATTTTGCGGCGCATCCTCAAAACAGCTTCAACGCATCAAGTATTCGCCCTCCGTCGGCTGCGCCTCTTGCGGTGTTTCGCCCAGAATCGGTTGGCGCGGCAATAGGCTCAAGCGTCGCCCGGTTATCAAACGTGCGCCGCGTTGGTAGGTAAAATAAGACCATGCCCAGTTGAACAAAACGACGAAGCGGTTGCGGAATCCGATTAAGAAAAAGATGTGAACCAGCAGCCAGGCAAGCCAGGCGATGAAGCCATCCAGATGGATGTCACCCCTTTGCGCGATGGCTGCTGAACGCCCTATGGTTGCCAGGCTGCCTTTGTCGTAATAAATAAATTTTTCGTACGGCTTGCCTTCTAAATCGAGCTGGATATTTTTCGCAACCCGCTCGCCCATTTGAATGGCTACGGGACTTACGCCCGGCAGAGGTTTGCCGTCTTGATGCAGGAAGCACGCCATATCACCAATCGCAAATGCATTGTGGGAATTTGGCAGCGTCAAATCGGCTTCAAGAATCACGCGACCTGCGCGATCAAGCGGCACGCCCAGCTTTGTCGTCAATGATGTCGCGCGAACCCCCGCGCCCCAAATCACCGTCGCAGACTTTATCATTTCATCGCTCAGGTAAACGCCCTTCTCATCTATGTGGGTTACTTGCGCGTTGAGGCGAACGGTTACATCTAGATTTTCGAGTTGCTCGGTTGCGCTCTTTGATAGCTCTGCGGCAAAACTGGGCAGAATGCGCGGACCGCCTTCAAGCAAAATAATTTCTGCTTCTTTGGGATTGATGGAACGAAAATCGCGGTCCAGCACGAAGCGCGCAAGTTCGGCAACCGCACCCGCGAGTTCAACGCCCGTTGGACCTCCGCCTACGACAACAAAGGTCAACAATTCGCGTCTTCTTACAGCATCTTTTTCTTTCTCAGCGCCTTCAAATGCCAGCAAGACGCGGCGGCGAATCTCTACAGCGTCGTCTAAATCTTTCAGACCCGGCGCGAATTTTTCCCATTCATCGTGCCCGAAATAACTGGTGCGCCCACCTGTCGCCAGCACCAGATAATCGTAATCCAATTGCTCGTCGCGCAGAGTGATCGAGCGCTTGGCTAAATCAACGCCAATGACTTCATCCAACAAAACATTGACGTTTTTTTGTTTGTGAAGAATCGAGCGAATCGGCGCGGCGATGTCTGCTGGCGAAAGACCAGCCATCGCCACTTGATAAAGCAGAGGCTGAAAAAGGTGATGATTGGTGCGGTCAATGATTGTAATGCGAAGCTCTGCGCGTTTGAGCGCACGCGCCGTCGCAAGACCCCCGAAACCTCCGCCAACAATAACGACATGAGGCATTTTACCTGCTTCTGACATGAAAAACCCCGCGAAATTCAAGCTTAACTTCGCGGAGTATCTTACACAACTTTTCGTGAAAGCTCATTTAGAATCGCAGCAGGTAACTCATCTTGACAAAGAATTGTCGCCCGCTTGAAGCGCTTGGCGATGCGATGCGACGAAGCGATAAAGGGTCATTCGGGTTTATCGTCAAATTTCGATAGCCGTCCGTGTAACCTGCATAAAGGGCCGTTCCGGGATTGACCAGATAGGTCAGCAGAAAATCGGTGGTGAAGTTTTTATCGCGCTCTAAAGCCACAAGTTTTTCATTCGGCAGGATGGAGTTGTAATCCAAAATCATGCGGAACGAGAGCGCGCGATTGAATTGATAATTCACTTTCGAGCGAAAGATGTGGTTGTTATAAATGCTTGCGGTCGTGGTTTCGCCTGGCGGCAAATTCCCTTTGCGCGTTCCAAGTCTGTCGTAAATATACAGTTGGCTAAACGCAAATTGCGACACAGGGCGCAGCGTGAATCCCGCATCTGCGTTGAAACTATTGGCAGAAAACGGCGCGATTCCTTCGGCAGGAAAGAAATTTACGCCTACGCCTTTGTGCACGCTTGTAAAGATTGATAGCCATTTCAAAAAGCCTGTTGAAAAATTGAAATCGTTGGTGTGTTCGCGGAAACGCCTGCCCGCGATTGAATCGGCGAATTCTGCGCGTCTAACGAAGATCTCCGTGTTGCCACTGAAACTCATGACAAACGGCAGATTGACGCGCCAATCCTGCAAATCGCCTTGGTGATTCCATATCCCTTCGGTGAAAAGATTAAAGCCGAACGCCTGCACGCGCCCTTTCTTTGGTCGCCAACGATAGGTTGCAAAGTTGTTGAGGTAACGAATGTCAACGCGAGGGACGAAACCCAGTTGCGTGCGAAACTCAGGACTTCGATCCGTGTAGTTAAAGAAATTTTGAAAGTGCCGGCTCTGCCGATTCAAGCTCAAAGAGAAAGCAGGACCTGAAAGATGATTGCCGTCGAGTAGTCTGGTGAAACTTTGAATCGCTTGTCCGCTGAAAACCCAGGTCGGACTCAGCTTGATTCGCGTGTCTGCTGCGATGACGCGATTTGAGCTTGAAGCAAAATCGCGGCTCGTTGCCATGATGCCTACACTTGATTGATTCTGCCATTCGCGTTGAACGCGCAAAACGCCTATGGCTGCTCTTTCCTCATGCAAACGGTCGCCAACAGGAAAGAGTTTGCCAGGCGCGCGATCATCTGTCGCCAGAGCGGCAATCGTCCATTTGTCTATCTTGCCCGTCAAGCGAAGTCCTATCTGCGGGTCAGCGATGCGACGCGAGAAGAAGAGATTTTCAGGAGTTTGAAAAAAGCCTGTATTTTCGAGGAAAAACGGACGTTTTTCAGGAAAGAAGACTTCAAAGCGTTGGTTAACGGTGACCTGTGGCTCGTCCGATTCCACCTGACTGAAGTCCGGATTGAGAGTCATGTCGAGGGTGAACGCATCGCGCAAAACGATCTTCGCGTCAACGCCGCCGCGAAATTCATTTTCGGTTTTGATTTGCGGAACTTGAGTGTCTAAAAATTTTGCGCGCGCAAAAAAACCGTAAGGGATGATTTGCATGTTACGACCGGGAGAGATTTTTTCCAGTCCTTCCAAGGTTGCGAATTGTTGCGTGAAGCCTTCAACGCGGCGTGTGATATAAGGCCAAAAGGCGCTTTCATTGTTGCGCGAAATGTTGCGAATCAAAGCCACGCCCCAGGTCTGTAGGTCTGTGCTGTCAAAACGCAGGCTCTTGAAAGGAATCGCCATCCACACGACATAGCCGTCAGCCGTCAATTTGCCTTGCGAATACCAGAGCGTGTCGAAACTGTAATCATCGTCTTGCCCTTCCGACACGATACCTTCCAGTTGAATGCCTAAAGGATTGGCGCCGAACAGATAGCCGCGTCTTTTGTCATGAAAAGTATCTAAGGTAATGCCTATCAAGTCGTCGTTAAAAACGTCTTCGCGTTTGCTCAGATGGGCGCGAATCTGTTTCGGGTCGTCTTTGCATACGAAGATGACGTAAAGACTTTTGTCGTCGTATGAAAGGAAAACCGTAGTCTCTTGACTGACGGGGGTGCCATCGCGCGGGTCGCGCTGCAAAAAGCCTGTTACTCGCGCTTCATCAGTGCGCGATTTGCCATCCAGATAATCTTCCAGTTTCGGCGGTGTCGAAGCGCGAGGAATCCGTAAAGTCGGTGGTGGCGTGCTGGTTTTCGGCGCTGTTGATTCCTGTTGAGCTGTTGATGGTTGCGCTCCTTGCGGCGGTTGTGAAGCTGTTGATGGTGGTTGCACAAGCTCTTTGAACTGCGCTGTTGCTGTGGTGTTGAGAAAAGCAAAAGCTGCGATGAAAAGAGAGGCGACCCGAAACACAAGCATGGAATATCCTTTGGGAATTTTTCAACCCGCTGATAATGTGTATGGCTGGGTATTGAACTATAGACGTAAGGGATACTTCTGTTCAACGGTATCAGCGGATTCTTTGAAGTGGTTCTAAAACGGGTCTCGGCGAACCTGTGTTGCCGCCGATTCGGCCAGCCATTTGCAACGCGATTTTCATCGCGACGGGCAAGCACATTCGGTCGCTACCGAACGAAGCAGGGCTTTAACTTTGCGTAAGCACATCTGCAAGGAGGAGTGCAGGATTCCCTCACTGTTTCTCCGCTTAGCTTGTCTTTCTCCTTGTTTTGGAATGTGCATAATGATTAGATGTTTCAAGCAAGGAGCCAACCTGATGAAAGCTGTCATTTATGAAGCCTTTGGTGTCCCACCACAACTAAAGAATGTTCCTGATCCAACTCCCGAAGTACATAGCGTAGTCGTCAAGGTCAGGGCTACGGGTGTTTGCCGTAGCGACTGGCATGGCTGGGTCGGACACGACGCGGATATTCAACCTCCCCGCGTACCCGGTCATGAATTGGCTGGCGTTGTGGCAGCGGTTGGCAAGGATGTGACCAAATGGAAAATCGGGGATCGCGTAACCGTGCCGTTCGTAGGTGGCTGTGGCGCTTGCCCTCAGTGTTGGTCCGGGAATCAGCAAGTTTGCGATCACCAATTTCAACCTGGATTCACCCACTGGGAATCATTTGCCGAGTATGTGTCCATTCATCACGCCGACACCAATCTGGTGCGCTTGCCTGAGACGCTCAGGTTTCCTGCGGCTGCCAGTCTCGGTTGTCGGTTTGTCACCTCCTTTCGCGCAGTCGTAGATCAAGGCAAAACTTCTCCCGGACAATGGGTAGCCGTCCACGGCTGCGGTGGTGTGGGTTTGTCGGCGATTATGATTGCCAACGCCATAGGCACTAACGCGGCGATTCTCAACGGCAAAAGTGCAAACCCCAGCGAACATTTCCTGTTGCGTCCGCGCCTGCTCAAAGAACGCATAAGACAGGCTGTGCTGCGGCCCCGGCGGACCATCGCCGCGTTCGAGGAAAACCAGTTGTTCAGGATTTCTGACCGGCAGCATTTTGAGCAGCACGGTATCAATTAAACTGAAGATCGCGGTGTTAGCGCCAATGCCCAGCGCCAGTGAAAGCACGGCTACGGCAGTGAAGCCGGGATTCTTCCGCAGCATTCGCAGCCCAAATCGTAAGTCCTGCCAAAGTGTTTCGAGCATTGGTAATCCTCTCTGTCCGCGGTAACATTCCTGCGTCAAAGTAACGCCGCCGAGTTTGATGAGCGCCACGCGCCGCGCTTCTTCCGGTGACATTCCGGCGCGCCGGTTGTCATCAATATGGAAGGCCAGATGACTTTCCAACTCTTCGGCGAATTCGCGCTCACGCTGCTTGCGATGGAATATGCCGAAGAGCCGCACCAGCCAGCCGCGTAGTTGTCGAAGGTGCATCAGGTGCATAGTGGGTTGAAGAAACCTCGTTGCTACTCGTGGCG
>JANMSG010001006.1:0-2568 GCA_031389065.1 Acidobacteriota bacterium
CTTCATCTACGACCACGCCACAGCAAAGCGCAGACAGATCACCGCGACAACAGACTTAGAATCAAACGCGCACTTCACACACGATCAAAAGAGCATCTATTTCACGCGCTCAAATAACCTTTTCGTGATGTCACTCGATACAGGCTCACTGGTTCAGATGACCAATATTCCCGCGCCTACATCTCCTGCTACTGCTGGCGGGTTTGGCGGCGCGCAAGGACAACGCGGAGGAGGGGGTGGCCAAGCAACGCAACAACAACGCGGCACAGAGAGTCAGGAGTTTTTGAAGAAAGAAGAGCGCGAGCTTTTGGATGTTATCAAACGCCGCGCCCAAAAACGCGAAGAGGACGAAGAACGCCGCAAACGACAAAACCCGCGCAAGCCTTTTCAACTGCTGCCTGCACAATCGGTCGCCAGCCTGCAACTTGCGCCCGATGGCACAAGCATTATCGCTACAGTCATTGAAGCCCCCGTCGGTTCAAAAAATACAATCGTTCCGAATTACGTTACGGAATCCTCTTACACCGAAGATATTCCAAGCCGCACAAACGTAGGCGATAACCAAACGCGTTCGCGCCTGGCAATCCTTGATGTAGCGACAGGCGACGCCAAATGGGTAGATCACGGACAAAAGCAGGTCACACCTCTGACACAAGGGCAAGAGGCTAAACTCAAGACCGAAGAAAAAAGCGAAATCAAAGGGGAAGCGCTTGCTCGCACAACCAGCACGCAGACGACAGAAACGCGGCGCGAGGGCCAATCGCAAGACCAGAGCGAACCGAAAGATCGTGAGGTTCAAATATTTCAACCCCTCTGGTCTGACGATGGCACGAAAGCCATTCTTCAAGCCCGCTCCGCAGACAATAAAGACCGCTGGATTCTCGCGCTTGATCGGGCTACGGGCAAAACGCGAGTCATCCACACAGATCATGACGATGCCTGGATAAACGGCCCCGGCGCATTCACAATTGGCTGGCTGAAAGACAATCAGCGCATCTATTTTCAATCCGAGCGCGATGGCTACGCGCATCTTTACACCATCAATTATGAGGGCAGCAACTTGCAGCAACTCACATCCGGCAAGTGGGAGGTTACAGGCGTTCAGCTTTCAGATGACAAATCGAAATTCTTTCTAACAACAAGTGAAGTGCACCCCGGCGAAAGACATTTTTATGTAATGAATGCCGAAGGCGGGGAGCGCGCCAAAATCACTTCGATGGTCGGCAACAACGCGGCAACCTTGTCGCGTGATGAAAACAGATTGGCGCTGCTTTATTCATTCAGCAACAAACCGCCGGAGCTATACGTGCAGGAGAATCGCGTCGGCGCAACAAGCAGGAAAATCACCTCGTCGCCATCGCCGGAGTTCGCCAATTACAACTGGATAGAACCGCCGATTGTCACTTTCAAAGCGCGTGACGGGGCACAGGTGTATGCGCGATTCTACAAGCCCGCGAATTTCAAACGCGGTGGTCCGGCGGTGATTTTCGTTCACGGCGCGGGCTATTTGCAAAACGTCCATCGCTGGTGGTCCAGCTATTTCCGCGAGTATATGTTTCATCACCTACTGATGGAGAACGGCTATTGTGTGATTGATGTGGATTATCGGGCGTCGTCAGGGTACGGGCGCGATTGGCGCGCCGGAATCTATCGTCACATGGGCGGCAAAGACCTCTACGATCAGGTGGACGCGGCGCGCTGGATGGTTGCCGAACACGGCGTTGATGCCAAACGCATAGGGCTTTACGGAGGCAGTTACGGTGGCTTCATCACCTTGATGGCGATGTTCACAGAGCCTGATGTTTTCGCTGCCGGCGCGGCCTTGCGCCCGGTGACCGATTGGGCGCATTACAATCACGGCTATACATCGAACATTTTGAACACGCCGCAAAAAGATACGCCGAGCTACAAACAGTCATCGCCAATTTACTTCGCGCAGAACTTGAAAGGGGCACTGTTGATCTGTCACGGCATGATTGACACGAATGTGCATTTTCAAGATTCGGTACGACTCGCTCAGCGACTCATCGAACTTCGCAAAGAGAATTGGGAACTCGCGGTTTATCCGGTTGAAGATCATGGTTTCGTTGAGCCTACGAGTTGGGCGGATGAATACAAGCGGATTTTCAAATTGTTTGAGACCAACTTGAAGAAATGATTTGGCGAAGATGCTAACGATGAAAGATAACGAACCACGCTGTACTTTTTATTCTTGCAATCAGACAGGGAGCAAGATTCAATAAAGGGATAAATATGCAATTGAATAAAACCTTGATTGAATGTTGGAATTTCGAGTATCTTACGAGAGTAATTATTTCGTATCGAATCTAATTCTTATTGGGTGAGGACTGGCATAGCGATGCCTTTGGAGAAGCTTAGCCATAGTGGTGTGTTGGTAGTTTTTTTATCCCTCATTACCTATATGCGCGGCATACCAAGATGCCGATGTGCGAAGTCAGAACCGGGAGCGGGTGGGGCCCGGGTTATTGGCGGCACCCCGGCGGGAACCCGACCCGGTGGGTACACACCCCCACGGTGGGGGTATATGATTTGAAATATATTTTTGTG
>JANMSG010001012.1:0-4521 GCA_031389065.1 Acidobacteriota bacterium
CGGTTCCCAATTTTCTTTTTCAAAACGATGGGCGCGGCAAGTTCCAGGAGGTGGCGCTACAGACCGGGGTGGCGGTCAACGAAAGCGGGAGAGCAGTTTCCAGTATGGGTGTAGATTTCCGCGACTACGATAATGACGGGCAGCCAGACCTGATCGTCACTGCCCTTGAGGGGGAAACTTTTCCTGTCTATCGAAACCTCGGCAAGGGGTTCTTCAGCGATGAAACGTTTCCCAGCGGGTTGGGTGCAGGGACTTTGAAGCGCAGTGGCTGGAGTCTGGGAATATTTGATTTTAATAATGACGGCTTCAAAGACCTGTTCACCGTTAATGCTCATGTGAACGACAACATAGAGTTGTACAACGAACAGACCTATCGCCAGTCTAACGCGATTTTCGCAAATCTTGGGAATGGCACATTTCAGGATGTATCGTCACAAGCGGGGACTGACTTTCAAGCGCGACGCGCACACAGAGGCTGTGCGTTTGCTGATTTCAACAATGATGGCAGGCTAGACGTTGTGACCACCTCTTTGAACGAGCCGGCAGAGCTTTTCCGAAATGAGTCTACGGGTCAAAACCACTGGCTGACGCTTGTGTTGGTAGGTACGCGCAGCAACCGAGACGGACTAGGCGCCAAGATCAAACTGACTGCGTCATCTGGCGCGACACAGTTTAATCACGCGACGACAAGCGTCGGTTATGCTTCTTCAAGCGACCGGCGCGTTCATTTTGGTTTGGCAGACGACAAGCTTGTGCGGGCGATAGAGATCAGGTGGCCGAGCGGAACGGTTCAAGTTTTGAAGGATGTAAGAGCCGACCAGGTGTTAACGATAAAGGAATCACCCATCAATTAGAGTGGCTGGCAATTGAGTCTACGGTAACTTGATGTTTGCCTTACGTTTCGCCCAAAATCACTACCCCTTATTCCGATAACCACTCGACGACAGAAAACCTTGCGGTCATTCCTCAAAATCACAGAAGAGTTGATTTTCCGCTTCGATTCCAGAATCAGCGGGTTTGCCGTTTTCCCTTAGAAGGACATAAGCTTTCATCGTCAAAGGCTATGGCAGAAACCTTCATTTCTACGACTTGGATCTCGCTCAATGGGCGTTTCTTCTCCACGAAAGCTTTGAGCCGTTCGTAGTCTTTCTTTGAAATAGTCATCTTGTCTGTATGACCGGGCGGCAAGAGTTTGATCTTACCCAGCGGAGAGGCTTGGCCTGGCTGTTGGCCGTAGCTCAGTTTGAAGACGCTTGCCTCGCTTGCCACACCCAACTCGTGGAAATGTATCGTGAATTCTATATAGGTGATGAGTTGATTATCTGAGGTATTCTCTACTTCCCAGGATAAATCCTGTAACCAGCTCTCCTGGGCGACAAAAGGTCTCTGCGCCTCGATGGGCAAGGAGGCCACTTTCAGGTTAATGATGTTAGCCGGGCAATGCGTGGATAAGAGGTGAACGACTCTGTCCTGGCTTTGCCCAGGAGCAAGGACACAAAGAGTAAGGATAGTCCTTATCAGGATGCCTGCGGTAAATAGTTTCATCATCGAGATAATCTCCAGGCAGCATAATCGTCTCGCCCGCAATCATAGCAAGCCTGGGCTAATTTGGGCAAAACTCAGGTCTGCCGCAGTTTCCATTGACAACAAACTGAGGTTTGTCAGACCTTGATACCCTGTCTCGAAACAGATGACGTTCTAAGACAAAGGGGCACGAATTTGCGTTCGTGCCCCTTTGTGTTATTGACGGCCTTTGGCTTAGAAGATGAACTTGACAGCAAGTTGCACGTGGCGCGGGTAAGTGGTTTCTGTATTACCTGCCTGCGCCGGGAACAGGCTCCCGAAGTTTGCATCATCTATGTTATTGACAAACTGCCGATTTCCGTATTGATAGCTGTTCATCACGTTGAACATTTCCAGGCGGAACTGAATCCGTGTTGACTCCGTGATTCGCGTCATCTTGTTAAACGATAAGTCGGCAACCGGTATGGAATGCAGCCGTACCCGCCCATCGCGGAATGGCGTCTCTCTCGGAGCGTAACGCGGCAGCCGCAGGAAGTTGTAGGTATCGAGCGTGCATCCGGGAAGGTTCTGGCTGTAGGGCATCAACTCGATAACCCCACTATCGAGCATTCGCGCATTGCACGCAGCGCTGCGATTGGTTGTCGGGTTCAGGTAGTTGGTGAGGCCCCATACCTGGTGCGCCTTCCAATCTACCTTATCCAATTTCGCCTCTCTCACGTAGCGCACATTACCCGGCAGATCCCAGGGGCGGCCAGACTGCCATTGCAGGATAAGAGTGTTTTGCCAGCCACTGATCAGCCGCTTCAAGAAGCCGTTGGAAGGATTCAAGAAGCGTTGACCTTCCCCGAAGGGCAACTGGTACACGCTGCCCAGTGTGAACCTCTGGGGACGATCCCACAGGTAGAGTCCCTGTTGTTTGATATCCCTCTGCACATCATTGAAGCCCCAGCGCTCGACCTGCTTCGATAGCGTGTAGGTAGACGTAAAGCTCAGCCCCCGCTTGGCTCGCTTCTCAAAGGTTAGCTGCAGAGAGTTGTACCAGATCTTGCCGTCATTTCGTGTCTGTTCGGTGATGCCTGTGAAATGCGGATAGGGTCTGGCTAGATCAAAGCGCGATCGGGTAGCCGCTGTAAAATGCGCCGTTCCACGGAAAGGCTCCAACCCCTGGAACGGGTTCGGCAGCAAGGCGTCGCAGAAGGCCGGACTGCCGCCCTCCAGCGGATTGCATTGCTTGCGAAACGCCAGGTCCGGCTCGTTAAAGGGTCGGTTGGTTTGCAGCTTCATGGTACGGTTGCCTACATAGGAGACCTCTAGCTTCGAATCCCAGGGCAGTTCATACTGGAACCCGAACGAGAACTGGTGAACGTAGGGAACGACAAAATTATTGCCTACGAAATTGTACCCACGACCGAGAAAGGTCTGTAGTCCAAGCGAACTGCCTGTTGGTGCTAGAACCCCATTCGGGAATGGATTGTTGATGCTGTTGCCAGTGACAGGCGTTCTTCCACCGTCAAGCGAGGAGATGAAATCGGTCGTCTGGCTGAAGCCAGCGAACTGGCGATACTCATTGCCTGGATTGACAAAGTAGACTCCCCAGCCGCCGCGCATTACCAGATTCTTCTTCAAGAGATAGGCAAAGCCGGCTCGAGGTTGAATGTTATTGTAGTCTGTGTCTGATGGGATACGCGAATTTCCGTCCACGCCAGCAAACTTCAGCCCGCCTTTAAGCTCAGGCAGGGTTGGAAATCTAGTCCGATTAATCAGACTGTTGACCGGATTCGTAGCAGCGGCATCAAAGCCGCGATTGAGCCGATCAAAGCGCTCGTTGGGAGCAATATTGAAATCCCATCGCAGTCCCACATTGAGCGTCAGCCGGGAATTGACCTTCCAATCATCCTGAAACCACGGCGCATAGTATTTCCCCAGGGTTATCGGAAAGACATTGTTATCAATGGCTCCGCCAGAGGGTATTCCCAACAGGAATGAGGCGATTGAATCGCCGCTTAGCGGATCGCCCTGATTGAACTGTGATTGGGTGAAGCCGCGGTTGGCATTCAAGCGGAAGGGGTTGCCCATATTCTGCTCCGCGAACTGAGTCCATCGCATATCCATTCCGCCGCGTAACGTGTGAGATCCCCAGATCTTTGTGGCGCTCGGGTGGAAGGCGATGGTGTTGGTGGCGTTGAGTCCGGAGTGGCGTCCCAGGGATATGTAATCGGCAAACTCATAGCGCCCAAAGAAAGCCCCCCCGGGAAGCTGGCTGACCAGGTTCGACGCGAATCCCAGGCTAGTCTTATCGAAGCCGAGGTTTGCATCGCCTCGCGATAGCTCGACGTAGCGCGCCGCAGAGGCTCGCAGATTGACAATCAAAGTCGGACTCAAAGTGGCAACATGGTCTACAACAAATGCGTCGTTGATGCGCTTGAGCGGATGCTGACCGTCCTGACCAGGAGTATCAAGGATGCCATTGACGTTGCGGTCTTCGGTGCGGTCGTTCTTTGCGTAGCGTACGAACATCCTGTGATTATTGCCCATCTGCTGGTCAAACTTCATGACCCAATTGTAGAAGGTATCGGCAGCAATGTTGGGCGAGACAAATAGATTCTGCCGGGCGTATCCGGAATCCGGCCTGCTGATGTTGGGTTGCGGCATGAAACTGAGTATCTTCTGCGAGATTGGGTTGATGCGGTTCGCAGGAATGATATTGTTGGGGAAAGGATCGCGCCGCCAACCGCCCGGCGCCGTAGCATCGGCACGACCCGTAGCCGGGTCATAGATGACAATGCGGCGACCTTGCGAATCTACAAGCTTGCTGAAATCTCCAGTCAGCATCTCAGGCGCAGGCACAGACAGGTTCAAGGGGCTCGGAACACCTTCCCTGTATCCTTCATAGTTAATCATGAAGAAGGTCTTGTTGCGCCCATCATAGATCTTGGGAATCCAGACTGGCCCTTCCAGTTGAAAGCCATACTGGTCCAGGTAATGACCAGAGCGCGG
>JANMSG010001031.1:0-5647 GCA_031389065.1 Acidobacteriota bacterium
GTACTCCAAACTTCTTTTTCTTAACCTCTATAGTTACTGACTACTGACTACTGATCATAAAAAACAAAGGACTAATGACCAGGGACTAATGACTACTAAGAAAGATTATTATGCTGTGCTAGGCGTTCCTCGAAACGCCAAGGCTGAAGATATAAAGAAGGCATATCGCAAGCTTGCGCGTAAGCATCACCCTGACGTTAACCCTGGCGATAAAGCCGCTGAGGAGAGGTTCAAGGATATATCGGAAGCCTTCGACGTTTTGTCGGACGACAAGAAGCGCAGCGTATACGACCACTACGGATATTATTCAGATCAGGTGCAGCAGGATGCGGGTGCTGGAGCGGGTGCTGGCTTTGATTTCGGGCGCTTTGATTCTGCGAATTTTCAGGATGTCTTTTCCGAAATATTCACGAATTTGCGAGGCCGCGCTTCGCAAACCTACACCCAAGCTGCCAGAGGTGCGGACATCGAACAGCCTATAGAAATTTCCTTTGATGATGCGATACGCGGGTTGACTGCAAACTTTGAAGTCCAGCGCAACGGCGGGCGCGAGAAAATATCCGTGAAAATTCCGGCAGGCGTTGATACGGGCTCGCGTATACGAGTTGCAGGCAAAGGCGAACAAGGGACTTTTGGCGGCGCGCCGGGTGATCTCTACATCATCACCAATGTTGGTTCGCATCCTTATTTCAAACGCAAAGGCGATAACATTTATTGTACGATTCCGATTACGGTTCCCGAAGCAGCGCTCGGCGCAAAGATTGAAGTGCCAACGATTGACGGCAAAGCGCGGCTCAGAGTTCCGCCGGGCACTCAATCAGGTCAGCAATTTCGTTTACGGGAACGTGGTGTGCCAAGCCTGCGGGCGGGCGGCGCGCGCGGTGACCAATATGTCGAGGTGAAAATCACTTTACCGAAAGTCATCAGCGAAGAGACCAAAGAGTTGTTGCAACAATATGCCGCGAAAAACATCGAAAATCCGCGCACTGAAATGGGCCTGGAATAATTGCGGATTAGGGTTTTGAATCAAAGGGTAAGCTTCTTTGAAACTCTATGGAACTGGAAATTTCAAATAGCGAGTTAGATTTATGGGACAAGCGATTGGCTGGCTAGTTGTACTGGCATTATTTGGTTTGATGATTTGGGCATTGGCAAGGGAAAACAAACGTCAACGCAATCGTAGCGCTCAAGAATACGAGGAAGACATCGTCAACACTCGTGATTCCATGATGCGCGCAGGGATGCTCGAACTGGGTAAGTTTGTTGGTGAAGCGAAAGGCAAACAGGCTGCCGTTGAATATTTGAAAGATCAGGAGCAGGGACAGACCAAGACCGGCAGCAAAGGCGATGACGCAGACCGTACTCAACGCCCTGAGCAAAATTAAAGCAGCGATAAACGAAGAATTTTTCTTATGGCAACGAAGGCGAAAAAAGTAAAAAAATATACCATCAGCGTCGTCGCTGATCAGTATGGCGTGCATCAGCAAACGCTTCGCCTGTACGAACGCGAGGGACTGATTACGCCATCGCGTTCGGCGAAAGGAACGCGCTATTACACAGAAGAAGATGTCGAACGTCTTGAGCTAATCTTAAACCTTACACGCGATATGGGCGTCAACCTGGCAGGTGTTGCCATCATCTTGACGATGCGCGAACGCATGAATCAGATGCAGCGCGATTTTGAGAGCTTCTTGAGTTACATACGCGACAACATCGGGCAAGAATTGTTCTCTTTAGACGAGCGTTCCAAGAGCGCGCTTGTGCCGCGCAGTAAAGTAGTGCTCGAAATAAAGCGTGGCGGACGCGCCGAGCGTGTTGAGTAAATTGGCTGAATAATTGGTTGTATGCCGTAACACTTGGAATATATGGGTGATGACTTTAGCAATCGGCAATGCTACGTTGGTGAAGCCGATGGCAGCATCTTTCGGGAGAGAATTTGTCATACCATCATCAGTACGCTTCTTGGTGCAGGCTTCAAAGAGGTTTCTACGGAGGATTAAGCGACCCGCTCCCTTGTGGTGGGACCGGCTGGACGATGGATATTCGTTGGCGATACAGCCGGGAGCAACGAAACCGCCGACCCCGATGCTTTTGCCGCTCTTTCCACCGCACTATCAACAGTTCTTCCCATTGTCGAAGTCCACATGAGCGACAGCGCAGCTCTCCATATGCACCTTTATCAATCCGGTTCTCTCATTGACCAGTACGGCAATGCCGCTTTTTCATTCTTCAAGTTCAAAACACTGGAAGAAGCCGCCGAGTTCAAGGGGAATCCTGAACTCTGGGCGGAGTATCTTCTCGCGCCTGATTCTGTTGACCAACTTCGTACCATTTGGGTGCAAGACTGGGGCGCCGACTCAATTCTAGCCGACACAGCGAAACTCTTCGGCTGGGATTCACAGCTTTGCTTTCTGGGATACACACTCGATGAAGAAGGGCTCGGATTTAAATACGATGAGTATTTCAGAATACAAGGTCAACATTGGTCAGGCTTTTCTGAACTATACTTCCATAAATAATGCAGGCTAATTAGTAAAAAAATCAAATCGAAAATTTTCTGCACTGCTTTTCCATTATTTCCCGTCTTTCATAAGTAGAGGCCAAATAAATATAATTTCCGAATTATTTAACTTAAAGCTTCTGGCTTTTCTAATCATCGTTTCATTGAAGCTGCGAAACGTTTAGGAAAAACCAACCTTTGATATTAGCCGATATGTCAAATGTTTATTCAATGGGAGGGATGACCATGCTCAAACATGATCTCAAAACGGCTGCTCGATTTTTCGTTCTATTTGTCCTTGTCGTTATATCTTTTCAACCAACGCATGCTGATGATCTGGACAACATCATCTTTGAAGGTGTAATTTATGACAGCGCAAATGCCGTTGTCGTTGCTGCAAAAGTCTACGCCAAACACACCACAACTTTCGTTGAACGCTCTGCTGTGACAGACCGGCAGGGTCGCTATCGAATTACTTTCACAGAGCCCGGTACCTACGAATTAAAAGTAATCGCCGCAGGCTTCAAAACGGATGACCGAAAAGATATTGAAGTCACAACAGGGCGAAAAATCGCCATTGATTTCGCTCTTTCACCTGAAAGCATTAATGAACAAATCACTGTGACGCAAGCGGGCGCGCCTCTCGTTGATACTTCGCGCACAGTCGTTGGCGATACGGTAGAGCGTCGAGAGCTTGAAGGTTTGCCAATCAGTGGTCGCAATCCTTTGCAATTGATTTTTTTGCTTGGTGGTTCAACCGAGGCTCCACTTTCAACTACAGAATTGGCAGAAGAAGGACGAGGGCAATTCGTTCGCAATGCGCCGGAAGAAGCGGGAATCTTTTCGCTGACGGGTGCGCCCGCGACTTCAAATAACCTGACGATAGACGGACTCGACAACAACGACGATAGAGGCGCGCGAGAACGCATCACGCTTTCACCGGAAGCCATCGCCGAAGTGCAGGTTATTACCAATCAATATTCATCAGAGTATGGACGCGCATCAGGCGGACGCGTAAATTTGCGAACTCGCGGCGGTGCCAATCGGTATCGCGGCGAAGCTTACTTTTATTTTGGCGATGAATCGCTCAACGCGAATACGTACTATCGCAATGCGCGCGGACTCAAACGCGTGCCGCAGTCCGAATTTCGAGAGGGTGGAACTTTTTCGGGACCAATTGTTAAACAAAAACACTTCTTCTTCACGAGCTTCGAGCGCTTGGATGTCACAGATTTTGCAGAGATCAACACCTTCGTGCCTGTGCAGACGAATCCGCTTTTTCCTCTGCCACAGCCCAATAAACCATCTGTCGTTGGAAGCAAGGTCGGACTGCTCTTTGAAGAAATATCTACGCCTGAAAGCGTGAACACTGCAAACTCTCGCGTTGATTTCAATTTTTCAGAATTGCACAACGCCTCTGTACGTTTCGACATTTCTCGCGGCGCAAATAAGCGTGGCTTTTCAGGCGGCTCGCGTTTAGCCGAGACGATTCTTTTAGCAGGTCGCAATTCCGATTCAATCAGTTTTACGGATAATCTAATATTTACGCCGCGTTTCATTAATCAAGCGCGTTTTCAATTTTCGCGTTTGTTGCCGCGCAGCAAAACAGTTATAGATTCGATAGGCATTGTGATAGATGAACCTGAGAGAATCATTGCTGGCTCTTTTACTGGCAGCCAATCTTCGCCCGCCTTTGCGCGGGAAGAAAAACGCACGCAAATCCAAGACACTCTTTCACTTGCTCGCGGTTCGCATTTCATTAAAGCAGGTTTTGATATGCAACTCGTGCGCTCGAATTTTAATAATCTTTTTGCCTCAAGTGGGCAATATTCTTTTGAAACGGTTGAAGATTTTTTAGCCAATCGCCCTTCACGATTCATTCAACGATTCGACGCCGAAAGCCGCGCCGCAAACGATGTCCTGGGTCTATTTGTGCAGGACGAATGGAAGGTGAAATCAAACGTCACTCTGTCGTTAGGGATTCGTTGGGATAATGAAAGTATTTTGAAGGACAGGGATAATTTCAGTCCGCGTGTAGCGATTGCCTGGGATCCATTCGCAAATAAACAAAATGCCAAAGGCGCGGCACAATCAGGCAAGACAGTGATTCGCGCAGGTTTCGGGATTTTTTTCAATCGAGCCTTACTTAGAACCATAGATGACTTTTCATTAGGAAAATCTTCCATCACTGTTGATTCAGAAATTACGCCACAAGTTTTGCCGCTCATCAAGTTTCCGAGTCCGATTAGCGATAGAAACCTCGTTGACAGGTACGGCATTGTCGAAACGGAATTCCTTCGGCGTATCAGTCCTGATTTAGAAATTCCTTACACCTTGCAAACGGGACTGGGCGTTGAACGGCAGTTGAGCAAAAACATTGTCGCAAAGGCTGATTACATCTTTACTCGCGGCGCTCATCTGTGGAGAGAAGCCAATATCAATGCCCCTGTAATGCCTGACGGTTTTGCGAATTTCACAGACTATTTGTTGAGCCGCGATTTTGATAATCGTGTTGTGGCAGGAGCTCGTCCGATTGCCAACTCAAATGCCGAAATCGTGCGCTTCGACATGAGCGCCAACACCTCAACAACCTCCGGCGCGCTGAGAACTTTAAACGGCGTAAGAATTTTATCTTTAGGGTTGAACGCGCCTCGCTCAAGTAACATCAGTGCCGTATTGAAAGCCATTCGTGCTTTGCGACCAGACCCGTCGCTCACCCAGGTAGAATTACTTGAGTCAACTGGCAATTCGTTTTATCACGGGGGAGTTTTTTCTCTGCGTTATCTATTGAGTAGCCGGGCGCATTTTCGCGCCGCTTATACGCTCTCGAAATTCATTGATGAAGGGACTACGAATACAGCTTCGCCACAAGACTTGCAGGATCGGCGCGCTGAACGCAGCTTGTCGCTTCAGGATCAACGCCATCGCTTTGTCTTTAGCGGTTTGTTTCAATTGCCACGAATTCATGTGGACCTCGCGCCGATTCTTTCATTCGGGTCATCGAAACCTTTTAATATCGGCGCGGGTTTCGACCGTAACTTGAATGACATTGAAAATGACCGCCCGAATTTCCTCACCTTGATCGGTCGCCCGGTTTGGAGAAAGCCCGGTAGCACGAGCACAGATGATGTTAAGAATGCGCTTGCG
>JANMSG010001065.1:0-4634 GCA_031389065.1 Acidobacteriota bacterium
TGCCGTCAATGGGGCTGAAGGCGCGGCCAGCGGCCGATCGCATCATCAGAACGCGCTTGCGGTAGTAGGCATACCAGTCGGCATAGCGTTGAGCATCTGTCGATGTCGAAAAAGCCGAAAATCTGGTGGTTCGCAATTGCATCCTGCGCGACAGCGGCAACGGCTTCTTCGTTGCTTCAAGCGAAGCGCTGGCATCCAGAAACATTTTGGTCGAAGGCAATTACATTTACGATAACGGCATTGATGGCAGCATCTTTCAGCACAACAATTATACTGCTGCCATTGGCATCACCTTTCAATACAACCGCTTTGGTCCTTTGCGCGCTGGCTGTCTGGGCAATAATCTTAAAGACCGCTCCGCAGGACTTGTGGTGCGCTACAACTGGATCGAAAGTGGCAATCGTCAACTCGACCTGGTGGATGGCGAAGACAGTTCATTAATTCTTAATGACCCGCGTTATCGGGAGACCTTCGTCTATGGCAACGTCTTGATTGAGCCCAATGCAGCGGGAAACCGACAGATCACGCACTACGGCGGCGACAGCGGCAACACACCCAATTATCGCAAAGGGACACTGTACTTTTACAACAACACCATTGTTTCAACGCGCACCGATCGCACAACGCTTTTTCGTCTTTCAACCAATGAAGAACTCTGTGATTTTCGTAATAACATCGTTTATGTGACAGCGGCAGGCAACACGGTGTCGCTTGTGGATGCCGATGGCGTATTGAACCTGAGTCACAACTGGTTCAAGCCGGGATTCGTTAGCACCTTTGGTACTTTGACGGGGACGGTAAACAACGATGGCACCTCCGTGCTGGGCTCCTCGCCGGGTTTTGTTAGCGAAGCAGGGCAGGATTATAATCTCGCTGCCGGGTCAAGTTGCATCAATGCGGGAACGGCTCTGCATTCGATGGTTCTTGCGACAAATAACGATGTCGTTCGTCAATATGTGAAACATCAATCCAGTCAAACTCGCCCCGGGAACGGCGTGTTGGACATTGGCGCGTATGAGAGACCCTCAGCCACGCCATCGCCTCTCGTGTTGACAACAACAAGTTTACCAAGCGGCGACGTAGGCGTTGCCTATGCCACAACGCTTGCGGCAACGGGCGGTGTCGAGCCTTACAACTGGTCAATTACTGTAGGGAGTTTGCCCGCAGGTTTGACTCTCAATACCTCAACTGGCGTCATCAGCGGCACCCCTACGGCTGGCGGAAAAGACTTCTTCACGGTACAGGTGAGTGATTCACAAAGCCCACCCGCTACGGACGCAAAGCCGCTTTCAATTATTATCCACCTGCCACCTTTGATGCCTTTGAACATCACGACGACGAGTTTGCCGAGCGGCAAAATTAATATTGCTTACAACCAGACGTTGCAAGCGACGGGAGGGGTCGCGCCTTACATCTGGTCGCTTGCGTCCGGGACACTGCCGCGGGGACTTATGCTGAATAGCGCAACCGGCGTAATCAGCGGCACGCCGACAAGGAAAGGCACCTGGAGCTTTGTTGTGCGGGTGCTTGATAGCCAGTCACCTGCGGCTATGGATACGCAATTGCTTGCGATTAAAGTGACTCGATTTTAGGCAGGGAACCAGACAGGGCAGCTATCTAAAGCTGCCCTGTTGGTCTTTGCCAGATGAAGGAACAATGGTTCGGACAGTTATTTTATCAGTTGCCACGTGCTTTAGCTCGTGGACAGGCAGTTCAATAATGACAAGGCTTTAGCCGAACTCAAAAGAAAAGACCAATCAAAATAGCTTTCGCTAAAGCGGATTCGGAAGCATTTCTTTTCAATTTGGCTAAAGCCGGAGCTTTCAAGATTTAGGGTTCCACGAGCTAAAGCACGTGGCAATTTATTTGATTATTTTTCACAAAGTGTCCGAACTATTGATTAACGAACGTTTGAAATCATTGATCAATTCGCCAGATTCATCTTGCGCAGAATTTCCTGATAGCGCGGCTCGTTGCGTATGGGGTCGAACACCGGGTCGGCTTTGACAAATGTCAACAGAAAAGCCTTGTCCTGATAGGCGCGTTCCAGATTGTCGAGGGCGTTTTCTTTCTCGCCCAAAAAAGCGTAACCCATTGCGTGAAGGTAAAACCCACTCGGATCACTAACCTTTGCGGACCTATCAGGTTCGAGAAATTTTCTGAGACCGCCTTGCTGATAGACGGCTCTTTGTTCTGCAATATTCTTTACCCAATGTTCTTTTTCTTTAGTGGTCAGATCGAAATATGCGTTAATCTTCGCTACCTGAAGATACTCATCAACGGCTTTGTCATATTCACCGGTCTGCAAATAGATTTGATAAAGATATATAAACGCGAACTGAAAATCGGGATAAATCTCCAACGCCTTGCGGCAATATTCTTCCGCTTTATCGTATTCACGGGCGAAATAATGAAGTTGTCCCAGATCGGCGAGAAAGTTGTACGACAGCGGATTGATTTCCAGGGCGCGGCGCATTTCGGCTTTCGCCTCGTCGGTTCGGCATTGAACTGCCAAAAGAGTTGCATACCAATGATGCGCCGTCGCGTAGCCCGGATTGAGTTCGATTGATTTCTTGAACGACGCTTCGGCTGCCTGCCATTCCCATTTATGAAAAGTATAGAGAAAGCCTAGCGTGGCGTAGGCTTCGGCTGAATGCGGGTCCAGATCAAGCGCTTTGTTTACCGCCGTCCAGGCAGGCTCCGCGTTCTCACCCATTATGATGTTGTCAGCCAGACCGACATAGGCGAGTGCGAAGTTCGGGTCTTTGTCAATGGCATTGCGAAACAAGCGTTCGGCTTCCCCCATTCCTGTGGGATTGCGTTTGTTCCACTCATAACGACCTCTGATGTAGAGTTGATAAGCATCGGCGTTTTCGGTGTAGCGTTTGGTGAGCGTATTTTTTTCATCTCCACTTAAATTCAGAGCCAGTGCGTCCACCACCTGCAAAGCGATTTCGTCCTGCAATCGAAACTCGTCCTGCAAAGGCTTTTCAAACTGTGCTGCCCAGATCGGCGATTGGTCGCTGACTCTGACGAGCCGCGCCGTCACCCGTACATTGTCGCCTATACGATAAATCGTGCCTTCCAATATCGCGTCAACCTGCAACTTTTGCCCGATGCTGGCACTATCCTGCTGGTGATTTTCAAACCCCATGATGGCGCTGGTCGGACGGACATTGATCTCTTTGAGGTTGCTCAAACGAGTGATCAAAATATCCGCCATCCCCAAACCTTGATGGGCGTTTGCTTGTCCGTCATCAAGCGTTTTAAAAGGCAAGACAGCGATGGATTTAATTCCCGAACCAGCGCTTGCATGCGGTCTGTTGTACTGCAAAACGGCAATGCCGCCCACGGCCATCGCCACCAGAACCGCCGCTATGACTAAGCGTCGTGAACCGCTCCGTAGGGTCTGCCCTAGCGGGTGGGTTTTCGGTAACTCGGCAGGCTGCTGAGGCTCGCTCGTACGACGGACTTCCGAATCTGTCTCGCCAGAAGGAATTTCTTCGATGAGGGTTTGCGTTAAGGTGTGTTTTTCAATGATCAACTCGGCGGGGTCGCTCTCTTTGACCTCGCCGGCAAACCGATAGCCTCTTCTCGGCACCGTCTGAATCAAGGCTTCGCTCTCGCCAAAGTCCTTGAAAGTTTTTCTCAGCAAATAAATGTGCCGCGACAGATTGCTCTCTTCGACAAACGAATCGGCCCAGACTTTTTCCAACAATTCGTCTTTGGAGATGACTTCGCCGCCCTTATCGGTCAGGGCACAGAGCAGTTCGATCTCCTTCAACGGCAGACTGACAGGCTCGTCCTCAAACCACAAAACTTTCTTCTGCGCGTCCAGGCGAAACTTCCCAAACTCTCTTAACTGTTTGATTTCACTGCTCATAAACCCTCTGGAGAAAGAATGGAGAAAGAATGGAGAAAAAGTTCAAGACTTTCTCTCAGTCTCACGCTTACATGCCAGACCAGCAACGGAAGAGACGTTGCGAGGCTTTGGCGGAAGCCGTTGGTTTTGTAGGCTGATGGTTTCCGTCGAGGCTGGATTCTAAAACAAATGACTGCAAAAGCAAAGAAATTTCGCATCACGACATTCAGTCACGAAATTTTCATCGTCCGGGTCAACCGCCATACGACGATTCGCGGCTTCTGTCCGAAGTGCGAAACGGAAGTCGAGATGTTGACTTTCGATGCTGCGGTGAGTGTTTCAGGAATCGGCGGACGAGAAGTGATCAGACAGCTTGCCGCCGAGAAAATTCATTCGATAGAAACGGCAAACGGGCATCTGCTGATCTGCCGAAATTCTTTAAAAAACGGTCTGCAAAAGGAGCATGAAAATGAACAGCAATGAAAATTCCAGCAAGCGACTCTACCGCCGGGCGATGGCGCTCGTCGTGTTAATGATCATTCTCACAGCAGCCTCAACTCGCTTGCAGGCCGACACCGGAACCTGCGGTGGCGCTTCGCTCACCCTGCCGTTTACCGACGTGCCGGCCGCGAACGGCTTCTTCTGCCAGATCGCCTCGGCCTACTTTTCGGGCCTCACCAACGGCACCTCTGCGACTACCTACAGCCCCGACGCAAACGTCACCCGCGAGCAGATGGCGGCCTTCGTCACCCGCACACAGGACTCGGCCTTG
>JANMSG010001096.1:0-2385 GCA_031389065.1 Acidobacteriota bacterium
GCATCAGTGAAGCTATCGCAGATCATCCGTTCACAGAGTATTGGGACATCTTCGTGTTGAAGCATCAAAACCCTTTCAACATCGCTTTACATGCTTTCGGTGTGGTCATTTTTTACGGCTTGTTGATTGCGGCTTTTGCGACGCGAAATTATTGGTTGTTGCTATTGTTGCCTGCATCACAGATCGTTGGGCTGATCGGTCACCGTTTCTTTGAGCGCAGTTATATTGATTGGCAGGACGCACTGTTTTCCATACGCGCTTCGCGTTCGTTGAACAAAATGTTTCTCAAACTTATCACCGGAAAATACTTTGACGAAGTCGAACAGAAGAAAGAGATGCTGCGTGAATATCAGGTCGCGCAAGCCGAATTGAACAAATCGAAAAACCATTCGACCAGACAACAAAACGTTGCTTGAAGTTGGAAACGCGAATACTTTGCCCGCATGAATTTGAAGCCGTGCGGGCAAGATGCCAGCGCTTCCGGCAGAAGTGTCTTGATGAATTGCAAACTTCCCGCACTTGATACCAAGAAAAAATGGATGTGGGCAGCTATCGGCTACGCGGTGTTTTGCGTTTTGTATCTGCTTACAGGCAATCTGCATTTGAGATCGCCTCGAACGCTTACGCCCTTGCGCCTTGACGAATTGATTCCGTTCACGGATTGGACGATTTGGATTTATCACTCGCAATTCTTTTTTCTGATATTCAACATTCATGCCATCAAACGAGCAGAAAATTTGAATCGCACTTTTTATGCGATGGCTCTGGCAAGCCTTTTATCATTCATGATTTTCATCCTCTACCCGACGACTTTGCCGCGTAGTCTTTCAACACAGGACGGGCTATCAACAAAAGCTTTCGAATTTCTCTACTCGATTGATTCGCCTGCCAATTGCTTTCCATCGTTGCATGTCTCTCTTGCCTGCTTAGCAGCAACAGGGGTTTTGAGCGAGAGAAAAAAAATAAGCGCCTTGGTTATCATCTGGGCTCTTTTGATAACGCTTTCAACGATGACCACGAAGCAACATTATTTCGTAGACATCATTGGTGGTTTAGCCGTTGCGATATTTTCTCGCATCATTATTTTAAAGTTTGTTTGAATGATGTTTGATTCTAAACCCACGTAGAGCGCGTGAGTTGTCTGATTGTAACGGTAGGCATGCAATGCGTCTCGCAACCGTCTGGGCTACGGCTTGCGGTTTCGAATTTACGCCGCGAATCTATTTCGTGTAGGCGCACAAAAGGTTTGTCCTCAATTGTTCAAACGCAGGATTGAGCGTCAATTTCACATAAGCCAATTCCAGAGAGACCAGGACGCGAGAAAAATACAAAGCGCAGGAAGTCGGTATGCAAAGAAAACGCTCTTTGCGAAAGCCCGCAAGCGATAATGTTTCGTCCAATCGCTTAGGCGTATTGGCTCGATAGTGCGCCGGGAAAACGTCTTCGGCGGCGCGATCTTCGAGAATGCCCGCGAGTTTTACCTTCGCAAATTGCGGTAATATTCTGGCGGCGATTGTCGAATAGCCATAAGCATTCGGCGTGTGAATAATGAGTTTGCCGCCGGGTCGCAAAACTCTATGAAATTCTTTGAAGACTTTTTCAGGCTCTGCGAGATGTTCGACGACCATGTTACAAGTCACTAAATCGAAACTCTCTGAAGCCAGAGGCAATGAAGCGAGATTGGCATAGGCTGTCTCTTTTATCGTCCGATGTTTTTTCATGCCATTGAAATCTAAATCAACGCCTACGACGCCCTTGCAACGCTTTACCAGAGCTTGCTCTTGTGAGAATCGCCATTCGGGTAGGATTTGATGACCACATCCGGCTTCGAGCCATTCGATGCCATCGGTCACATATTGCGTGAGAACTTCTTCGTATGTCGTCTGAGAATACTTCAAATCAGGAATGATTCTGCGTTGAATCTTGAAATAACGCTGTTCCCAAAGCTCTTTTCTACTCATAGCAACTCCCTCATAATTGAGATTATTCTCAGG
Organism: Acidobacteriota bacterium; assembly: GCA_031389065.1. Lineage (GTDB taxonomy): Bacteria > Acidobacteriota > Blastocatellia > UBA7656 > UBA7656 > JACQDB01. The sequence continues at coordinate 1,995 of JANMSG010001096.1, forward strand.
CTTGGTTGAACCAAATAAGATTAACACTCTTCAAAACGGCAGCAATCATTACCAGTTTCATCCTTGCCTGAAGAAAAGAAATAATAATGTTTTATTTCCATCTTTACTTTCGATTTAAATTACCAGAGGACTGGAGTTGTTCTTTGTTGAATCCTCCTGAAGAGGTTTGGGAAAGTAGCGTCGCATTGTAGCGAGCGATGAGCCGCTGGAAATTTGAATAATTGGGTCACAGAAACGGAACTTGGTTCACCAAGTGCTTGCCACCTCTCGCTCGCTCTATAGCTTCATTGTGCAAGCATAGAAAAGCCGAGCAAAATTTTCGCTTGCCCGGCTTTTCGTATTTCGATTTTTGTTGAAAGGGATTGTCGTTAAATTCTGTTTTTGCCGCTCG
>JANMSG010001102.1:0-2913 GCA_031389065.1 Acidobacteriota bacterium
CAGCGCGTTCGATACTATTTTCCAACTCGCGCACATTACCTGGCCAATGATACGAACTCAACATATCTATCGCCGGCGTCGAGATGCGCTTGATGTTTTTGGTATGCTCCATGGAATACTTTTGCAGGAAGTGATCGGCTAATAACAAGACATCAGGTTTGCGCTCTCTGAGCGGCGGAACAAAAATCATAAAGACATTGAGTCTGTAATAGAGGTCTTCGCGAAAAGAGCCTTCGCTGATGGCTTGCTCTAAATCTTTATTCGTTGCCGCGATCAAGCGCACATTGACTTTAACCGTTTCCGTGCCGCCCAGTCTCTCAAACTCGCGTTCCTGCAAAACGCGCAACAGTTTCACCTGCGTAGATAAATTTACCTCGCCGATTTCATCTAAAAACAGGGTGCCGCCTTCAGCCATCTCGAAACGCCCTTTCTTACGGGCGTGCGCGCCTGTAAAGGCGCCTTTTTCGTAACCGAAGAGTTCCGCTTCAATCAAGGTTTCAGGCAGCGCGGCGCAGCTAACCTTCACGAAAGGTTTTTTCGCTCGCAGCGAATTGTAATGAATGGCGTGCGCGATTAACTCTTTGCCTGTGCCTGATTCGCCGCGAATCAAAACCGTAGTGTTGGTGTGCGCGACTTGCGATACCGCTTCATAGACCTGACGTATGGGACCGCTGTTGCCGATGATGTTTGAAAAATCGTACTTCTCTTTCAACTCTTGTCGCAGATGTATGTTTTCATCCAGTAGACGTTGGCGTTCTGCTTCGATGATTTGTTGCGCTTTGATTGAATGGGCGATCATCGAAGCAACGACGCGCAGGAATTTCACTTTACGGTCATAATCACGATCTTTTCTGAATGTCATATTAATGCTGAGCGCGCCGACTGTTTTCCGATTCAAGATGATGGGGACACAGATGAAAGTCATCTCGCGTTTGGGCGTTTCTTTGGTTTTTGCCGAGCGATTTGCAAACAGCGGTTCGTGGCTGATTTGCGGCACGACGACGTGTTTGCCGCTTTCGATGACGCGCGATGTGATGCCTTCGCCAAGCAGATAGCGAGTCTGCTGATTCGAGGGGATGACTCCGGTTGAAACCTCTAGATGAAGTTCTCCGCTCTGTTCGTTGCGTAAGGTCACTGCGCTGATGATTGCGCCGTGATACTTCTCCATTAACTCCAGCACGCGATGGAGCGCGGTTTTCAGTTGCGTGGTTCCTGAAAGAGACTGGCTGACTTCAGCCAGTGTTGACAACATTCGTAACTCTCTGATTTTATCGGTCATAATCGTGTTTGCGCTAAATCTTCTACAAAATTGTAGTATGGCTTTAATTTTTGGACATTATTGTATGTTGAAGAATGGCGGTTTGGTCAAGTTGAATTTGAATATCTTATATAAAAACGATTTCGTTCATCAGAATCCCCAAATGCAAATTCCTACATGTAGAGAAATAATAAATAGCTTCTCGACTTCATATGGATTGCCAAACATTTTTGTTGGTTTAGAAAGCTTCGTGCTACAAAAATGTTGGAATGCGCAGTTCAGTAAATCATAGGATATCGACTAAAAGATGCAAAAACTCCTTTATTTATAAGGTGATTAACGATGGTACCTGGAAATTGTATAGGCTGGCACAATGGTTGCTATATTGTTTGCTTAATTCTGTTTTAGTATTCCAGTAATTGAAATAAACCATACGATTAAGAGGAGAAAGAATGAATCCAGAAACCGTTTTGAAATTTTCCGCTGCTCAGGAAGCGGAGTTTGTAGACGTGCGTTTTACTGATTTGATAGGCGCGTGGCATCACCTGTCGTTTCCTATCGACCAGTTATCCGAAGACTCATTTGTAGATGGATTCGGATTTGATGCCAGCAGCTTGCGCGGTTGGGCTGCCATTAATGAAAGCGATATGCTCTTGATTCCAGACCCGTACAGATTTTGGATAGACCCGTTTAATCAACGCAAGACCCTCTGCTTGATCGCAGATGTTGTTGACCCTGTGACCAGAGAAGGATACTGGCTAGACCCGCGAGCTGTTGCAAAACGCGCGCAGAATTATTTGAAATCCACAGGCCTAGCCGATACGGTTTACTTCGGGCCTGAGGCCGAATTCTTTATTTTCGACAGCGTTCATTTCCACAATGAAAACAATTCTTCTGGCGCCACGGTCGATAGCGGTGAAGGTTTATGGAACACTGGCTCAAACGGCACAGGATATGCCATTCGCAGCAAAGAAGGCTATGTACCACTGCCGCCGGTTGACACGCTGGTTGATTTGCGAGCCGATGTCTCTGCGCTACTCAAGCAGGTCGGAATCAGCGTGGAATGTCATCACCATGAAGTCGCTACGGGCGGTCAGTGCGAGATTGATTTCCGTTTCGATAAATTGTTACATACGGCAGACAATCTGCAACTTTTTAAGTACACGGTGAAGAATGTGGCGCATCAATACGGCAAGACTGCGACCTTTATGCCGAAGCCGCTTTATGGCGATAATGGCAACGGTATGCACTGTCATCAATCTTTATGGAAAGATGAGAAGCCGCTTTTTGCGGGCGATGGATATGCGGGAATATCCGAGATGGCAAAGTTCTACATCGGTGGGATTCTCAAACACGCGAAAGCACTTGCCGCGCTAACCTCGCCAACAACAAACAGCTACAAACGATTGGTACCCGGTTTTGAAGCGCCAGTGAATCTGGCATATTCGGCGCGCAATCGTTCGGCTGCAGTTCGTATACCGATGTTTTCGCCCAGTCCGAAAGCCAAGCGTTTAGAGGTGCGTTTCCCGGATGCGACTTGCAATGCGTACCTGGCATTTTCAGCGATGTTGATGGCCGGTCTCGACGGCATACAAAACAAGATTGATCCGGGTGAACCGCTCGACAAAGATATTTATGATTTGCCTGCCGAAGAA
>JANMSG010001120.1:0-6994 GCA_031389065.1 Acidobacteriota bacterium
GGCAAGCCTCACAGTTTTATCTAGCCGATTACAGGCAGACACGGGAAGCTGTGGAGGAGTAACTGTCACTCTGCCGTTTACTGATGTGCAGGGCAATTTAATTTTATGCCAGATTGCCGCAGCTTATTTTTCAGGGCTCACCAATGGCACAACTGCCACGACCTACAGCCCTACTCAAAATGTGACTCGTGAGCAAATGGCGGCATTCACCACGAGAACGCTTGACCAGTCGCTCAAGCGTGGAAGCAAGAAAGCAGTTACCGAAAAATGGTGGACTCCTCAAGATGCCAACAGCTTGACGTTGACGAATTTAGGTATCTTTCCTCGTCAGATTAAATTTGATGGCACGGATTTATGGGTCTCAAATAACGGCAGTAACACCGTGATGAGAATCAGACCCAGTGACGGCAAGTTGCTCGATACCTGGACGGGGGCAACCGACGCCACTGCCATCGTTGCCGCAATGGGAAAGATTTTCATCGCGGGAGACACGGTCCCAGGAAGCCTGTATATGATAGACCCGACCCAGCCAGCCGGAGCCGTCACCACCTTATCCAGTGCTTTGGGAGACTATCCAGAGGGTATCACCTTCGATGGCGCGCGGATTTGGACGGCTGGCTTTTCCGGTTCGGTTTCTATCGTCTCTCTCAATCCATTATCGGTGAATACAGTTTCGACAGGATTCAATACTCTCCTAGGAATCCTCTATGACGGAGCCAACATTTGGGTGGCGGATACGGTTGGTAATAAACTGCACAAGCTCAACTCGGACGGCAGCATCGCACAATCCATTGAGTGTTTTAGCCCCCAATTTCCAGTCTTTGACGGCACCAATATCTGGGCACCAAACTTCCTCTCGAATACGGTGACCGTGGTGCGCGTCAAAGACGCTGGGGGAAATTCACTGACAACGGCATTCGTGCTGGCGACGCTTACAGACAATGGGCTGAATAACCCTCGTACGGCAACATTCGATGGGGAGCGCATTCTGGTCACGAACGAGACTGGCAATAGTCTCTCTTTGTGGAAAGCCGCAGACCTGACACCGCTTGGCTCATTTCCAACAGGCGTTGGGAGCGGTCCCTTTGGCGCATGTAGCGACGGCCTGAACTTCTGGATTCTGCTCCAGCCCATAGGTAAGCTGGCGCGTTTCTAAAGCTTGATTCATTCCGTTATGGAAGACGAAGCAGGCGCGGCAGGGGTGAGCTTGAACAAGGCGGCAAGGCGCGCAATGAGGATAAGTCAGAACAGGTAACTCGAACACTTTACTGGCATCTCCAATTTCTAGACCCATCTGAAAAAGCACCCGACATGCTTTCGTGCAAATCACCACTTAAGATCGGATGAGAAAGGAACGCTCCTCGTAAGCACGCGGGGAGAAGCATGGAGATTGGAGGTGACCCTAAGATGAAAGGTGAAAGAGCATATTTAATAGGAACAAGCCCGATGGTGGTACTGCTCGGTTGCTTAATCCTGTCTCAAGGATTGACGAGCACAAATGTCTTATTCGCAGTACCTCTTCTGCTGATTGGGCTGGAGTTCTTCTGGAAGGGAGTAAACTTTGACAGAGCATTTATCCGGTCAACAAGTCGCGGATCGACACTGCTAGCCGGTATAGGAGCTATGATGCTGCCTTTTGGCGCGCTGACGCTGTTGTTGGACTTTTCCTTCGCTGGCTTAATCGGATCAGTTCTGTTTTGCTGTTTGGGGGCATCTTATCTGGCGGTAGGATTGCACACGATACAAGGAGAAGAACTGGCTTACTTAGACCGGTAAGCCAGCCAGTCAAGTATCAGCCTAAGCAGACATCTATGGGCGCGCCCTTCGGCTTACTGCGTTGTCGCCTTCGCCTGAGGCTGTGCCAACTTCTCAACTCTCTCGCTCACTCTATGCTCATCACAAACAAAGCCCTGCATGTGGTTCTTCTCGCCAATCTCATAATCAAACCAAATCACCGGCAAGTTGCAAGGTGAACCGTTGCGGTCTGCCGTGCAGACAATGCCAAGCTCTGCTGCTGTTTTTGGTAATGTGTAGGGGCGTGGCTTGCCTGCGGGTTTTGCTGCCTTCCTTCCCTGCCGTTTCTTGGCAATCAATTTCTTTTTCGCTTTCGTCATGGTGTTGGTTTCTCCTAAAGGTGTGAAGAGGCGCGCCGAGAGGTTTGGTCTGGCGCGCCCTCTATTGGTGAGTTAGGCTTTGCTGGTTTCCCGCTTTGTGGCGGCTTCAAAGTAGCGACGAAACCAAGCCGACTCCAATTCATCGCCTTGGCTCAATCGGTTCATCACTTCGGTTGCGGCGTCTGAAAAGGGGCGCTTTACTTCATCGGGCAACGAATCATCTTCAAGGACGATGGCAATGAGTTCACCCAGATCGGCCAGACTCCGCGGCTTGATCTTGCACTCGCGCCCGTCAAGGATGCTGCTCATAATCGTGCAAAGTGTCTTTCCGATATACTCAGGCGTTCGCGGGTCGGTGATGATCGTTGCGATGGCGGTCGTATATTTGTTGTCTTCATCGGAAAGTTCATCATCTGAATCGTGCTCGGTGTCCTCGTCCGGGTTGCTGTTGATAGCGCGTTCTAAAGCGATTGACAGGCTCGGCTTTTTGCTCACGACCACATCAGGGCTGTATCGGTTCTCAATATCGCTTACGGCTGTGCAAAGCGCATCGCGAACATCATCGGGCAATCTCTTGTCCTTGAATGCGGCTTCCAGGTCTTCGACTAATCCGGCAATCCACGCCGGCGAGGTTTGGGCATCATCATCATCATCGGCGCTATTGATGGCGCGTTCAAAGGCCATGGGCAAAAGCGTCCTTGCGTCGCTGGCAGCCCTTCTATCGAGATGACGATTGGTAAATTCATCCATCGCATCAGCAAGTTGATTGTGTGCATCTTTCGACAGGTTCTCATCTTCAAACGCTTGCGCCAGCGCTTCACAGAGATTGCCAATCCAGGCGGGGCGATTGGTAGTTGGTTTGTCTTGTGATTTCATCATGCTTGTTTGCCTCCTTTGGCTAATTTCAAAGCGTCCTCTATGGCTTGATAGGCAGAGCTATAGCCAACAATCTCGCCAGCTAAATCGAGGCGATAAATCTCCAGCGCCAATTTGTAAACGTCTGAATGCAGAAAGCAGCACTCGATGGATTCATCAAGAGAAAGCCTGGACTTCTCAGATAGACTGCTTTCATCGAAACGGACTGTTGCGAGAAGGCGCGCCAGTTGATCGCTCGGCCTGGTCGGAGTCCTTGCTTCTACAGGATCGTTTGCGCCGATGATCGAGCGAATCTCGAAGACCATCAATTCAGGCTCCATGGTTCGGCGCGTGGTGTCGGTGTGAAAATGCTCTACGGCGGTCTTCTCTGCCAGGGTTAAGCCTTCGCGCTCTTTGCGCTGAGGCTCGGCTCCATTGTCAGTTTCGGCTTGCTTCTTAGGCTTTGTTGCTGATTTCATAAATAGTGATCTCCATTCGTGGGGATGTGAGGCGGTCAAAGATTCTCTGCGGGATAACTGGCCGCCTCTTGGTTATTTATTTCTCATTTTGCACAAAGGGCTTGATAAGTTTGTTGGCTTCCATGTATTGCTCAACCGAAGGAACAAAACTATCGCTCTGGCTAAATAGAATGCTGATGGCTTCGACCGCCGCGCAGTAGCGGCCCCAAAGGTCAGCTAAGAGCCTGGCTACTTCTTCGGGTGGGTAGCTAAGTTCTTTGTCTCGAATCCTCTTGTTGCCGATTTCTTTTAATTTGGCTTCTGCCTCCATTGATGGGGCGATGCCTGCCAGTAATTCAATCAAGGCGTTGATTTCATACTGTTCAACTCGGTCTGAGATTATTAGAGCCAATTCAATGGCGCGCTCGCTGTTGAGCGGCGCTCCTGTGAGCGTGCTTGGAACGAAACGTTCTCCTGCAAAAAGTCCATCCATCGTATTTTTCTCCTTGCTTGTTTGGTTATTTGGTAAAGGGCAAGACCTCCGCGCTTGCCCTGTGGTTTGTTAGTTTGCTGCGGGTCTTCCGGCCTTCAATATTTTGTCTGCTGCGCCGAAAATTCTTTGTGCTGACTTTTCGGGGATTGTGTCGCCTTTGAGCCAATGTTGAATGTAGCCTCTCGAAAACTCGGCTCCGGGCAAGTCGAGCGATTCACACAAAAGCAATGCAACGCTTTCGGCTTCAACTTCTCGAATGTCACGCGGCGTTCGCTCGTCGTCTTGAAAGTCTGCCTCTGCGGTGTGACCTAAAACCACATGCGCCAGTTCGTGAAAGGTGGTCTTGTGCGGGAGCTGCGCCAGTGGTGAAATTGCGATGCTTCTTTTCTTTGCATAGCCCTGAATGTTGCCATTGAGTTCATCAAAAGAGATTTGCTCAATTTGCAGATTTGATAGGGCAAGCTCTTTTGTCCAGCCTGGTATCACTGGCGGCGGTATGTCTTCGCCTTCGGTCTGTGCGAGAACAAACCATCGAGGCTTCCAGACAAAGGCACTGATAAAATGCTCTTTCTCTCCGCTGTCGTTCTCTTTGCTGCGGGTGAGTGGCATACAGAGTTCAATAGCTTTCTCGCCTTTCTTGACCTGGCGTTTTAGATTCTGCCAACCAACGTATGTGTTGATCGGGCTGGCTTCAATTCCGCGCATCGAACACTGAACCATTGCTGCCAGTTGGTTGCCGATGCTGTAGTTGTGAAAGGCGCTATAGGCCTTGCTGATAAGTCCGGGCTGCGTGATTGCGCTTTGTAAAAGAGTTGTCCATCTCGATTCATTATCCATTTTATTTGTCCTTTTAAGTGAGCAATGGGAAGGGGTCGCCTTCCCTGCTCTGCCAGATCGTCCTAGATTTCGATTCCGCCATAGTTGCCGTTTGACTTGGGCTGCGGCTTGATGAGGATGGCAATTTCTTCATCGTCGCGGCGCTCGGCGGTCAGAGCATCTTTGCGCGTCCTGTATTCGCTTCTGGCGATGGCAGCAAAGACTTGAGGCATTGCCTTCATCGCATCGGCATACTCTTTGCCAGTGGCTTCAAGAACCGTGAGCGTGGCAGCTTTGCGAATGTCGCCAATCAGCATTGCTGCGGTCGCGCCGATTGCTGCCCACTGGTGCTTGCAAGGGGCGCTGTCTTCAACGGTTGCGCGCTGCTCGAAGTCCGGGCAATCACAGGTGGTCAAGGTGACGGTGTAGCCTCCGGCAAAGCGCTCTGTGAGAACGCGAAATGTGCCGTTGCTCTGGCTGTAAACTTTGCCGCTTTCAATTAGGCTGATGGCTTTTTCGATGCGGTCTGTCTTGATTGTCTTCGATGTTTTGTTGTATTTTGTCATTGAATTTAATCCTTCTACCCGTTTAGCGCGGGTGGTTTAATCAAAGCTCGGATGCTGAAACATTCGGGCTTTTACTTTTTCTGTTTGTACTTCGTGGAATTTGAATCGAAGGTCAGCTACTTTTTATTCGCTCGCCTTGCCTTACTCATCTACTCGCATCGCCTACATGGGCTTAATCTGTGCTTTCGATTTTCTGCTTCTGTTTTCAATCAACTGTGCTGCTTTATGTAGGTTATTATCGCCTATACGCTATAAATTGTCAAGCATAATTATAGCGTTGACACTATAATTGATTGGTATCAATTTAACATCAATTGTATTTATCATCGCGTCGGCGCTGTGATTTTGCCTTGCGCTTATTATCGTGTAGACGTTATGATTTCCCTTGCAGGACAATAACCAGGCGCGATAAATTACGCGCTATGAAGAAAACAGGAGAATCAAAGATGCTGACAGTTAAAGAGGTTTCGGAGAGAACAGGCGCGCAGCCGGTTAGTATTCGGATATGGGCAAGCAAGGGGCGATTCCCTGGGGCAAAAAAAGAGTCATCGCCAGCGGGTCAATACTGGATGATTCCCGAAAGCGCGTTGGAAGGTTTTCAAATGGGGAAAGCTGGCAGACCTTCGCGCCCGGAGGCTGAGTTGAAATATCCTAAGCGCAAGAGTCGCGCAAAGGGCAATTGAGGCGTTTAACCCCTGAGTAACCCCTATTGATGGGTAAATCTTCGGTTGTGGCATACGGGGTGCAAAAACGCCTCTAAACAGCCATCCCGACGAATGAGCGCAGTTGTCACCGTAGGGCGTAGCGAAAGCGAAGCAATCGCGTCTGCGCGATTTGACAACCAGTGAATGAGTGGATAATTGGATGTGAGGCGTTTGACACCGAATCGGGAATCACGACGCGAGCCAAGGGCGATGCGGAGTAGCAAATTAATCTTTCTTCCGCTGTAGCGAATGCGCCTTTGACAGTGGGCGGGTTTGAAGGTGTCGAAGCCTCATTAAGGGAAGCCGCGAAAGCAACGAGCAGTAAAATGTAGAATGTCGAGATGTGGGAGTGTGAAAGGAACGATCCTATTTACCCTATGGTCTTTTGTATTGATCCTTCATGTATAGAGTGATGACTTGATATGTCATTGATTAGGCAAACCCTAAAGCGCTGGATGAGTGGTGAGCAAGCATGCGAATTGCTTGGAATTGTAGGTACAGAAAAGACGCCAGCCATCAGGAAACTCTCTACTTACGCAACAAAATGGGGCATTCGTAAGATTTATTTAGGCGATGGAAAACGCGGCCCTGCTGTTTATCCAGTTGCTGATGTCTATTCCTATATGGCTCGCAAAGAGCGAGAAGCAGAACAAGAAGTAAAGATTTATCGACCTAAATGGAGAACGCCGGAACTGATAAAGGCAGGAGCATCCAAGAAATGGTTGACTGCTCGCGCTGTTGTTTATCGGCTCGGTATGGTGATAGAGAAGCCTGGAGATTCGCCAGAGCAGTTACAGACTCTTGAGAAAAGGGCAATTAAGCTTTTGAATGAGTACTCGCGGAGTTGGGGAATCAGGAAGATTGAGCAACGACAGCAGGGCAGGCGAAGCATTGTGGCTTATCCCGAGGAGGATGTAATTGTCTATATGGAGCGGCGGCAACAGGAAGTACAACGTCACGCCCATTACTTTGGGTATTATGAAAACGC
>JANMSG010001153.1:0-20523 GCA_031389065.1 Acidobacteriota bacterium
TGGTGCGATGATGATCATTTGCCTACGGCAAATTCGGGCAGGGACAAGCCCTGCCCCTACAAAAATATAAGGAATTTACTTTCCAATGTACTAAGGTTGTACGATTATTTTTTCAAGGAACACATTTTCAAAGAGGACAAAACCCTTGTTAAAAAAAACACTGTCATGGTTGCTTATACTTTGTAGTTGCTTATCTATTCAAACCCTTGCGCAACAAACCGCCCAACCGGATGCGCCAAAGGCTCAAACCTGGGATGTGGAAGGCGATCACGGCGCGACTTCGCTTGTCGAATTCGACACCGACGAAGGCACCTGGATGAGTTGCGATGTTTCGCCAGACGGGCAAACCATTGTCTTCGATTTATTAGGCGACATCTACAAAATGCCCATCGCCGGAGGGCGCGCAGAACTGCTTTCAGGCGGCGTCTCCTGGGAATCACAACCGCGTTTTGCCCCCGACGGAAAATTCATCGCCTTCACTTCTGACCGCGATGGCGGCGATAACATCTGGGTGATGGATGCAGACGGCAAGAATCGCCGACAACTCACCAAAGAGACCTATCGCTTGACCAACTCCCCCATATGGACGCCCGACGGACAATACATCATTTGCCGAAAACACTTCGTTGACACGCGCTCTTTAGGTGCAGGCGAACTCTGGATGTATCACGTCAAAGGCGGCGGCACAGGTGTACAACTTACGGAAAAACCGAACTGGACAGCCAACAGCGGTGAACCTGCCATTGACCCGAAAGGGCGCTTCGTCTACTTCGTGCAAAGCACAGCCTTTGATTACAACAAAAATGTTTACGCCAACATTTATTGGGTTGAACGATACGACATGACGAACGCCCGCCGCGCAGTGTTTATTCAAGGCGCAGGCGGGGCGATTCGTCCGCAAGTATCACCCGACGGAAAACACCTGGCATTCATTCGCCGCGACAGATTGAAAACCGTTTTGTATCTGCGCGAAATTGAAACCGGGCGCGAGGGGCCAATCTATGACAATCTCACGCAAGACCAACAGGAAACCTGGGCAGTCTTTGGCACCTATCCCGGCTACGCCTGGATGCCTGATGGCAAGAGCATCATCGTCACCGCGAAAGGGAAATTCGTTCGCGTCAATGTAGATACAAAGCAAGGCACAAATATTCCTTTCACGGCACACGTCGCGCAGAAAGTTGCGCAAGCGGTTCGTTTCGAGCAGAAGGTTGCCCCTGACCTCGATAACGCGAAGTTGTTGAGATGGGCGAAACGCAACGGCAATCGCGTACTCTACAACGCGCTGGGAAAAATTTATGTGAAGAATAATGATGCTTCCCCGGCTCGCCTGTTGAATTCAAAATACCTCGAATACGCGCCCTCGTTCAGTCCTGATGGCACAAAGATTACCTACGTCACCTGGTCTGATGAAGAGAAAGGCGCTGTCTGGATAGCCAACGCCGATGGCTCAAACGCCCGAAAGATAACCGCAGCCGGAGACCAGTACGCCAATCCTGCCTTTTCGCCTGACTCAATGAAAGTCGCCTATTTGAAAGGACGCGGCAGCGTTTATCACGAAGAGGATCTGGCCAGCGAATCGAATTTCGAGATTCATTATTGGGACGGCAGCGCGCATCATTACGTGATTGATGTCTCCAGCCGTGGCTCGAATGCGCGTATGCCCTTGCTGACCTTTGACCCGCAAGGCGAACGCATATTTTTCATGGAGTCCAAGACTGGCAATACGTACCTGAGTAGCGTGAAGCTCACAGGTGACGATTACAAATCTCACATTGAATCGAAGTACGCGGCAGAGTTGGTTCCGTCGCCCGATTTTCAATGGATCGCCTTCAAAGAGCTGCACAAGATTTATGTAGCGCCCTTCCCCAAGACCGGGAAGAATTTAAAACTCAGCGCGACAGAAACCATAGTCCCTGTGAAATTGGTTTCCGCTTCATCAGGCGATTGGCTTGCCTGGTCACCCGACAGCAAAAATGTGCAATGGACGACGGGCGAAAATTTTTATGAGCAGACCTTGGAAAATACTTTCAAGCAATTGGCGAAAGATGAAAAAGCGTCTACGCCGAAATCTACAAAAATCGGTTTTACATTCGAGACCGTAAAACCGCGTGGACTTGTTGCCTTGACCAACGCGCGAATCATCACGATGAAGGGCGATGAAGTCATCGAGCGCGGCAGTATTTTAATTGAAGACAATCGCATCAAAGCCGTCGGTGCCAGTATTCAAATTCCTGCCAGTGCGCAAAAGTTTGATATGGCAGGCAAAACCATTATGCCGGGACTGGTGGATGTTCACGCCCACATGGGCTACACAGCTTTAGACATCAGCCCAGAAAAACAATGGTCGTATTACGCGAATCTCGCCTTCGGTGTGACGACTACACACGACCCTTCGGCTTCGACGCAGTTGGTCTTTTCGCAATCTGAAATGGTGAAAGCCGGCGTGATGCTGGGTCCGCGCATATTTTCTACGGGCTGGATTCTTTACGGCGCAGAGAACACCGAAAAGACGGTTATCAATAACTATGAAGACGCCAAAGCGAGTCTTGAACGTATGAAAGCCGTTGGCGCGTTCAGCGTCAAAAGCTACAACCAACCGCGCCGCAATCAACGGCAACAAGTCATCGCCGCAGCGCGCCAGTTGCAAATGATGGTCGTGCCGGAAGGCGGCTCGACCTACTTTCACAATATGACGGAAATTATTGATGGTCATACGGGCATTGAACATGCCATACCGATTGCACCGCTTTACAAAGATGCGTTGACCCTGTTTGCCAAGAGCCAGACCGCCTACACGCCGACCTTGATTGTCGGCTATGGTGCGATATGGGGCGAGAATTATTGGTATCAGAAGACCAATGTCTGGGAGAACGAGCGCTTGTTACGATTCGTTCCGCGAGGCGTTGTGGATGCCCGCTCGCGCCGAAGAACGATGGTTCCAGATGATGACTTTTATCATTTCGAATTGGCAAAAACGGTGAAGGATTTTGTTCGTATGGGAGGCAAAGCTCAACTTGGGGCGCACGGACAATTGCAAGGTTTAGGCGCGCACTGGGAGTTGTGGATGTTTCAACAAGGCGGACTGACTCCGCTTGAAGCGATTCGTTGCGGCACACTTACCGGCGCGCAATATCTGGGACTCGATAAAGATATCGGTTCGATTGAGGCAGGGAAACTTGCCGATTTGATGATTATGACGAAGAGTCCGCTTGAGAACATTCAAAACACTTCAACGATTGCCAACGTGATGATTAACGGTGTGTTATTTGAAACCAATAACCTCGATCAGGTTTACCCCGAAAAGAAAACGCGAACGAAATTCTTCTGGGAGAAATAATCAGCAAGGCAAAAGTAAAAAGGCAAAAGGCAAAAGGCAAAAAAACGTAAACATAGATTGATGATTGAAGGTGATTCTGAAACGCCGGTTGGCTTATAATGAATGGATGGCGAGAGGCTGGGAAAGTAAGGCAATTGAGGAACAACTCGGCGCAAGGGAGGCGGAGAAAGAGGCGCGGGCGAAACCGAAGTTGACAGCGGCTGAACTTGAACAGCGAGCGCGAAAAGAAGGCTTACAATTATCACGCGCACGAATCGTCAGAGAACTCGAAGCGGCGCGCAATGAAGGCTACCGCGCACTTCTTGAGCGCACGCTGGCGCATCTCGATGCCGAGCTTGCCAGGTTTGAAACATCCGATTCGTCTTCGTGAGTTGTGCTGAAAAGTTCGCGCCAAGCATTTACGCAAAAGGAATTTTCATCATGAATGGTCAGAACAGAAAAGATATAAAACCCGGTCTTGAAGTTGATATCGTCTTAAAACAAGACCAGCGCACCGCCAAAACAACACGCGGCATTGTTCGCGATATTTTGACAAATTCCCCTACTCATCCGCATGGAATTAAGGTGCGCCTTGAAAGTGGCGAAGTCGGCAGAGTGCAGAAGATTATTCCTGCGGCGCAACCCAACCCGGCGTAATTCCGGCGACTCATTTCTTCTTTTTAATTACGACTGATTTCATTTTAACGCTGGGAGGATCAGGGTTATATCTGATTAGTTCCTCACCGTACTCACGATAGAAAATTGCACGATGGTGAGTATCTAGGGCAGGGTTCCCTTCCGAATTCGAAATTCTTGGGAAGTCCTCCTCTTCTGGCGTAGGGATTTGTTCCAGCGAGGTATAAACATCCACATGCATCCATTTCGGCTTGGGAAATCTTATTGAGATGAGTTTGAACAATTCAATCAGATTCTCTTCTGAAAATGCCTTATCATCTAATAAGACACTCACCGTTCTTCTTGGAAACGTTACATTTTTACCAGATTCAACCTCATTGTAGATGATGATATATCGGAAGGGTGATTGATTTTCCCGCTTATTTTGAACAACCGGGGAAGCTGACTTTTTTACTGCGTAGCCAGAGGCTCCCTGTAATTCAAAGATAAGGAAAAACAGGGGCATACAAAGATATGATTCCTTCTTTCTCATCATAATTCAGTCTAACATTATTTTGCCTCTCTCTTCTTTATGCCAATCACGAAAATGCCGGCTGAGCTATCTTCAAGCGTAAAATCCACTTTGTCGCCAGTCTTGACCCCGTCAAGCAACGCCGCGTTTTTCACCTTGAAAGGCATACTCATTGCAGGCATATAACCTTTAATATCTTCGTGATTGATTTGCACGGTCACGGCCTCTTTGTTGACTTCTTCGACAACTCCAACGCCTGCATGCATAACCGGCGTCGTAGGCTTTTTATTGCAAGACGCACCCACCAACGCCAACGTCAAGAGCATCGCCATCAAAATTGTTTCACGGTTTTTGCTGAGCAATTCCATACCTCAATTCAAATTTAATTTTTGCATATCGCTGATAATTTCAGCAGGTTTCCAGTCGTTGCCTCTGTACATTTTTACAAATGTGCCGTCGGGCGCAATGAGCGCGGTTTGCAGATTGTGAATAATCTGATCGTCTGCCGACTGATAAGAGAGGCCAAAATGTTGCGCCACTTTTTTCACTTCTTCTGTGCTTCCAGCAGCCAATTCCCAATGCGCGAAATCCTTCTGTTCGTTGTACTGCAAACCGTAGGCGCGCAAGATGGCTGGCTTGTCGTATTCAGGGTCAACGCTGATGCTCAGTAGATGCGTCTTTTTATATAAAACGGCGTTGTCTTTCAAAGCCTTATTTATCTCTGCGAAGTTGCTGGTCATCAAAGGGCAATAATCCGGCAGCGGACAGCGCGTATAAATGAAAGTCAGCAACAAGGCGCGACCTTTGTATTGATGAAAACGAATCGGCTTGTTGTCTTGATTGACTAAGGAAAAATCCGGAATTTCATCGCCCGCCTTGGGCTCAAACGGTTTGGCAGATGGATTCGAGTCGTCAACGCGCTCCTGGGTGATAACCAAATCTTCAAGCCACGAGCGCGAGTCTGTGACCACGAGCGTTGCCGTAACTTTGTCGCCTTCCTGCATAATGTCGAGAAATGATTCGTCTTTCAAATGAAACGGCATGGTCATCGCTTCCATATAATCTTTGACGGGTTCGTGAGCTACACTGACGACGCGACCTTTTTTATCTACGTTGACGACTTTGCCTTTCAATTCATAGCGTTTTTCAAGCGTGACTTCACCTTTCAAACAGGCTTGCAAAAACAGACAGCAAATCAGCAGGACTACAGGAAAGAATCGGCGCTTGATATCAAGTCTCGAAGCATAAAAATATACTCTCAACAGAAGCATTTTCCTTCTCTTCATCTGCAAATCCGCAAAGCAATACCACGAATCAAAGAAACCACGAAGCGCGCGAAGAACACGAAAGATTTTTACTTCTTCGTGGGCTTCGTGGTTTCACTCACTGCTACGACTCGATTAATTCTTCGCCTGTGCTAACAACTGCCGCAAGACATAAGGCAAGATGCCGCCGTGGCGATAATACTCGACTTCGATTGGCGTATCCACGCGCAAGGTGAGCGGCACTTCCTCTTTCTCACCATTGGCTCGCGTGACGACCAGCGTCACGTCCTGACGCGGCGTGATGTTACCTTCAAAGCCAACCAAATCGAAGATTTCTGTGCCATCAAGATTCAAGGTTGTTGCATTTGTCCCATCTTTGAACTGGCAAGGCAGTACGCCCATGCCTACGAGATTGCTGCGATGGATGCGCTCGAAGCTTTGCGCGACGACGACTTTGATGCCCAGTAACCGTGTGCCTTTCGCAGCCCAATCGCGCGAACTGCCCGTGCCATACTCCTGCCCGGCGATGACAACCAGAGGGATGCCCGCGGCTTGATACCGGGTTGCCGCGTCATAAATGCTCATCTGCTCGCCGTGCGGTTGATAGACGGTAACTCCGCCTTCCGAGCCCGGCATCATCAGGTTTTTGATCCGCACATTGGCGAATGTCCCACGTGTCATCACGCGGTCGTTGCCTCTGCGTGAGCCGTAACTGTTAAAGTCTGCCAGGTCTACGCCGCGCTCTTGCAGGTAGAGCCCGGCCGGAGACGTCGGTTTAATCGCCCCTGCAGGGCTGATATGGTCTGTGGTCACCGAATCGCCGAAGATTGCCAGAGGTCTTGCCGCCTTGATGCTGCTGATTTGACCCGGCTCCATACTGAACTTGTCGAAGAAAGGCGGCTCCTGAATGTAAGTTGATTGCGTATCCCACTCGTAAACTTCGCCGATACTGGCAGGGATTTCATTCCACAAGGGATTCTGCTCGGCGAAATTCGAGTACAGGCGGCGATAAGTTTCCGGGTCAAGCGCCGCGCTCATCAAGTCATTGACCTCTTGCATCGTCGGCCAAATGTCTTTGAGGTAAACCTCGTCGCCGTTATTGTCACGCCCTATGGGTTCTTCGGTTAAATTGATGTGGACACGTCCGGCGAGCGCGAATGCTACCACGAGTGGTGGCGACATCAGGAAGTTCGCTTTAATGTTCTGATGCACGCGCGCTACAAAGTTACGGTTGCCGCTTAGGACGCTGGCGGCAATCAAATCATTCTTTATCACCAATTCTTCGACACGCGGATCAAGGGGACCGGAGTTGCCTATGCAGTTATGGACAGCTACTGTGCCGGCTATGAAAGCATGGATGTCATTGACCGATAAATCGAATACCATGCGCCGACCAGCCGGTCTCCGGTCAATGACTTGTAACGCAAAAGTTGGCAACGTGAGTGCTTCCTTTTCAGCGCAGTACCGTTTCGATGTGTCTTGTTCGCCACGCGCCGCGAGAGGTGCAAACCACTCTCGCACGCCGAGTTGGCGAAACAACTCGACAGGCGAAGGAAATCCACAAGAATCCCTATGCAGAGGCTGGAACTTACGTGCCATCGGTTGGGGCAGCCGTGTAAAGCGGTCATGCCCTTCCAACAGCGAGTAATGTGGAAATACTGCTGTCTCGTGCTGTAATAATTCTGATACCACAGAGTTGCGGGCTTGTGAAAACGACAACGAAGGGGCTGCCAGATGTTCTTTTTGCAGACGGTCCGACATCCACAGGCGTTGCTCATCGATTTTGTCCACGGTGCGCCAGTAAACCGCAGCCGCACTGGCACGCATCATCTTATCTACGCAATAGCGGAAACCTACGCGCTCGACAAAAGAGAGTCCGTCTGTCAGTTGAAGGCGCACTTCTACGCGAGGAGAGCCGTCTGCTCCCGACGGATAAGAAGAAGCTGAACGGCGCGTCGGGTATTCATAGACCTTTGCGCCATCCGTTCTCACACCGCAACGAGTCAAGAGACGGAGCAATTGCTCCATCATTTCGCGCAAATGAATAACATGTTCCGGCTTTGCACTTTGAGAGAAAGCGGGTGGCTTCAAGAGCGCATCCTCTTCGCGCGTGCCTTGACGGTGCAACACAGGCGCCCACCCGTCTGCGCCAAACATACCGCCTAGAAACTCGCGCACTACCGCCACCGGGCAGGATTCGTCTAACACAAAGTCCGGCAAGGTTGCGCTTTGGTGGATACGCTGTCCGACGCGCACACCGGGCAAGGCCATGATAGCCGTCGTCAACTCTTGCGGCAGTGCGATGCTCCACTTACGATCATCGTATATATTGGCGGCGGGGCGTTTGCCCGTTATCAACTCAATGTCGTTAAGCACGACTTGACGATCAACCGCCTGACCAACATTCATGCGTCCTTGTGACTGGATGCTGATTGAACCATCGTTAAGCAAGTGACCGACAATGCGTGCAAACGCCAGCGTCCGTAATCGTTCTTGCGGCGTGTCCATGCCAAAGACCAGGTCGCTGGCTTGTAATTGATAGCCAATTTCATCGGCATTTGGCTCATCAAGGGGAGCCTCCAACCCAACTACCACTCGGTCTTTCCCCAACACCAACTGGTCGGCGCGCAGCCAATTCCCATCCGCACATAAAATCTTGTGGTCTGGAGTACAGACCAACTTGCGCCCGTCTTGTAGAACCAGGGAAATGCAATCACGCACGCCTTGATCCATGCGCTCGGTCTGTGTCGCCACACCTAGCCGACCATCTGCGGTGGGGCCAAAAAGCATCGCTCCGCCTGCTACTGGCAAATGCTCAATCGGACGCGCTGTGCCATCAGCTTGTAATACAGGTGTACCCGCCGCGATGCAGGTCGTACATCCATAGCCTACGAGGTTGAAACCGATCTGATTAAGATAAGACTGGAGACCAGTCTTCTCCAGATATTCTGTGACGACTCGCGAACCGGGCGCAAGCGATGCCTTGACGTCCGGGTCAATGGTCAGCCCTTTTTCTACAGCCTTTTTCGCTACCAATCCTGCGGCAAGCATGACAGACGGGTTTGAGGTGTTTGTACAAGAGGTGATGGCGGCAATCAGTACATCCCCATGTCCTATGTCAACGCGCCCGGCGGGGAATTCGTCTTCGGGCACTTCCTCAATGCGATCTGGCGTCGGGCGGTTGTTCATCATCTCCAACTCAGTTGTTGGACTTGTGTCTTTTTCACTGGTGTGCGGTTCGATTGTGTGCGGCGCGGTTTCCGACTCTTGCGCGCCGCCGCCGGGTTGTACCAAGGGTCCTGTGCCATCGCTTACACCAATGCGAGTGTGAAAGCGTTTGCTGAGTTCGCTGAGCGATTTGTTGTAGCCGTTTTCGGCAATCGGCTTCTGGAACAGATCAATGAACTTGTCCTTCAACTCGCTGAGGTTGATACGATCCTGCGGGCGTTTCGGTCCAGCCACCGAAGGCTGTACGTCTGCGAGATTTACTTCAAGCACCTGACTGTAGTTGACCTCGCCACCGCGCGGGATGCCAAAGAGTCCTTGCGCGGTGTAGTAACTGCGGAAAGCGTCTATTGCTTCTTTCGTGCGACCCGTTGCTTCCAGGTATTTGCAAGTCTCTTCGTCCACTCCGAAAAAGCCCATCGTTGCGCCATATTCGGGTGCCATATTGGCGATAGTAGCACGGTCAGTGAGCGATAGACTGGCAGCGCCCTCGCCGTGATATTCGACAAATTTGCCTACGACTTTCGCTTTACGCAACATCTCCGTGCAGTGCAAAACCAGATCGGTCGCCGTCACGCCTTCGCGCAGTTGTCCCGACATGTGTACGCCTACAACATCCGGTGTGAGAAAATAAACGGGCTGACCGAGCATTCCCGCCTCTGCTTCGATGCCACCGACGCCCCAGCCGACAACGCCCAAGCCATTGATCATTGTGGTGTGCGAATCGGTGCCGACGAGAGTGTCCGGATAATAGACACCGTCTTTTTCGATTACCCCTTTGGCGAGAAATTCGAGGTTGACCTGGTGCACAATGCCTATTCCCGGCGGCACTACGCCAAAGCCGTTGAAGGCCTGCATCCCCCATTTTAAGAATTGATAGCGCGTCTGATTGCGCTTGAATTCGATCTCCATGTTCAGGCGAAAGGCATCGGAACTGCTCCAGTAATCCACTTGCACAGAATGATCAACAACCAGATCAACAGGCACGAGCGGCTCAATTAATTTCGGGTCTTTACCCAAACGCGCGACTGTCGAACGCATTGCCGCGAGGTCAACCAGGAGCGGTACGCCCGTAAAATCTTGCAAAAGTATGCGCGCCACAATGAATGGAATCTCTTCCGTGCGCTCCGCATTCGGCTGCCAGTTGGCGAGTTGACGGACGTTTTCTTCGGTAATCTTTACGCCATCATAATTGCGCAGGACGGACTCAAGAATGATGCGAATGCTGATCGGCAGTTTCGAGATTTCCGCCAGACCTTCTTTTTCAAGCTGTGGCAAAGAATAAAACGTAGCTGATTGGTTATCTCCGAAAGTGAAGGTCTGAAGCGTCTGAAAAAGATTATGTGTCATAGGTTCAATTTGCCTTTATATAAGAAGTGAATCGTGAGAAACGAAGAATGAAAAGTGAAGAATAAGCAGTAATTTCTTCTTACTATTCACGATTCACTTTTCACTTTTCACTGTTTTAGATGCTGCTCGATTAGTGAATTCCAGTTTACGGTTTGAACAAGTGGAGGTCAAGCGATGGGCAAATTTGATGAACCCTCAAGGGAAGATTTGAGATGCCAAATTGTATAGAGACTACGACTCAGGTGTCTCCAAACCGTTGGCAAGCTGTCGGTTTGGTTTTCTTTGCGTTACACGTAGACTCCCCCTCAAGCAGAGAGTTTGACAGGAATCTTTTCAGGCTTTTTCAGAACCTTTCAAACCCTTAGCTCCAGAGGAGCAAGCTGTTCTCAGCGCTTCACAGATCGCACCTCTAAGGCTACAGAGTATCGTTTCGATAGTGGTACCTATAAACCAGTCGCCTCTATGAGGCTGAAATTTCGCGCACCGATTGATGTGCGGTCTCTGCCCTCCTCAGTGTTTTTTGTTTCCCAGTAAATTGTTTCCTAGTTGACATTTCTCAAAACCTGTATTATTGTATGATCGTGAAGAAAGCGAGAGTAAAAATTCAATCGAATATTTCAGAGCAGGCGTTTATCCGTCTCATGCGCTTGGGCGACAAATTCTGGCGTGCCTCCGACGAGCGTTTCCGTCGCTGGGAATTGATGGACAATCATTATAATGTCTTGCGCATACTCAATGGGGCGGGCGAACCGCTCCGCCAAATCGAGATTGGTCGTCGTATGCTTTCGACGCGGGCGAACGTGACGAAATTGATAGATACGCTGGAAAAGCGCGGTTTTGTTAAACGCTTAACCTGCGAAGATCGCCGCGTAAATCTGATTGAGTTGACAGATGAAGGAAGCAAATTTCTCGAAGCTACGATTTCAGAGGTCTTAGAGTTTGCGCAAGAAGCAATGAAGCCCTTGACCCGACAGGAGCAGAAGACGCTTTTTGAACTGCTTGGCAAGTTATTGAGCGAGTAAAAAATTTCAGCATATCGTAAACCAGTTGACAATCAACCAGTCAACAATATAGGAGGTCAATATTATGATTCAAATAAAAAGAGCAGATGAGAGATTTCACGCGGAGGGCGGGTGGCTTTCGACGTACTGGCTGTTTAGTTTCGACCATTACTACGACCCGAAGAACGTGTCATTCGGTGCTTTGCGAGTCTTTAACGACGACGTGATTCAACCCGATTCAGGTTTCGGAATGCATGGACACAAGGATATGGAGATCGTCACCTATGTGCTAGAAGGCGCCATTGACCACAAAGACAGCACTGGCGGCGAAGATAAAATAACCGTAGGCGAAGTTCAACGCATGACGGCTGGCTCAGGGATCAGACATTCGGAGTACAACCAATCGAAGTCGGAGCAAGTTCACCTGTTGCAGATGTGGATCATGCCGAACCAAACAGGGCTTGCGCCTTCTTACGAACAGAAGAAATTTACTAACGAAGAACGCGCAGGCGTGCTGTTGCCGATTGCATCCGGGCAAGGCATAGGGGAAGCCGTTACGATCAATCAGGACGTGACTTTTTACGTATCGAAAGTTCGTGCGGGTGATAAACTTTCGCACCCCTTGGGCGACCAGCGCAAAGCTTTTCTTTACGTCATTGACGGCGATGTATCCGTCAACGATAAGGCTTTGAGCAGCGGCGATCAGGCGAGAATCACACAGACTCCGCAACTCGATTTTTCAGCCACGCGAGAGAGCGAAATCATATTGATTGATTTGCCTTGATGGAAGTGCCGGGTCAGAACCGGTCGCTACCGCTCCCGGTTCTATGCACCGCACCCGGTCGCTACCGCTCCCGGTTCTGACACCACGCCGGGCGACGATTGAATATTTCCGTCGCTCTACTTTTTATTTTGTGCCAGCCTTTGGTCAAAACCCAAAGCGAATCGCTATAATGATGCGAGCAAGAAAACTGCAACTAATTTTAAGATGAAGGGTGATGGCAAATGGAATATAGAACGTTTGGTCGAACGAATTGGCAAGTGAGCGAGATCGGTTATGGAATGTGGGGTCTGGCTGGTTGGACAGGCTCAGATGATGAAGAGACGCTCGAATCTCTGCAACGCTCAGTTGATTTAGGCTGCAACTTTTTCGACACCGCCTGGGCTTATGGCGACGGTCACAGCGAAAACATTTTAGGACAAGTCGTGCGCGAAAACCGCGACAAAAAGCTCTACACAGCGACAAAGATTCCACCGAAAAATCGTGTGTGGCCGAGCCGCCGCGAATTCACTTTGGACGATTGTTTTCCGCCCGATTATATAGACGAATATGTTCACAGCAGTCTAAAAAACGCCAGCCTCGAAAGCTTTGACCTGATGCAATTTCACGTCTGGGAAGATGCCTGGTTAGAAGATGACCGTTGGGCGAAAAAACTGGATGAATTGCGAAGTCAGGGACTGATTCACGCTACAGGCATCAGCATCAATCGCTGGGAGCCCTGGAACGGCGTCAAGACAGTGCGTAGCGGTCTGATTGATGCTGTGCAGCTGATTTACAACATCTTCGACCAGAACCCGGAAGACGAACTCTTCCCAGCTTGCGATGAAATGAATGTGGCAGTGATTGCGCGCGTGCCATTTGATGAAGGCACATTGACGGGAACGCTGACCAAAGACAGTACCTGGGCGGAAGGCGATTGGCGCAATCTCTATTTCGTGCCGGAAAATTTAATTCCAAGCGTTGAACGCGCAGAGGCTTTGAGGCCGCTTGTGCCACAAGGGATGACAATGGCGGAGATGGCTTTGCGATTCATCTTGAACAACCAAACGGTCAGCACCATCATTCCAGGTATGAGAAAGGTAAAGCACGTTGACCAGAACATCGCGACGAGCGACCAAGGAGAGCTGGCGGATGAGCTCCATGAAAAATTGCGCGAGCATCGTTGGGATAGAAACCCGAAGCCCTGGTCGCATTGATTTGCGAGAATCACAATCCTTATCCAGAAGTCTTCTTCGCAGCTTTGTTTTTCGTTGCTCGAACAGTTGCCATAGACTTTACTCTGCTTGGCAAGTAGAGACAGAACTGTTTCCGAAATGATTGATGCCTTGGTGAATTCCTGACGAAAAACAAAAAGAAAATCGTGCAAAAAAACCAACCAGCCAAAAGATCGGCTGGTTGGTTTTCGTTTTGTTTACATCATCTCTTTATCGAGAATGCCCAAATTTTCAAGTCATGAAGGCATACTCTAGCGGGTATCAATCTTGACACCTCGCGTATCGTCTAGGCGGCAGATGAATCCCCAGCCGCCGAAATAATCAGCCAAACCGAGGACAATTTCATTGCTGCCTTTTTTCAGATTGAGATAAACCGCGTCATCTTCGACATCCATGATTCCTAAAAACCCCGGATCACGAAAGCGAAAGGCGCTCTTTCCGGTAAACACGGGATTTGCATTTAAAAAGATCGTTACTTCATCGCTGTACCCGAAAGACATTTTTTTAATTTGCGCGCTGTCTGAATAAATGGTTGCTCGCGCAAACACAACTTTCCTGCCCTCGCGTTTGCCTATCCGTTCAGCAGGCGTAGCGAAGAATCGCACTGTGTTGGCGCTTCTGCGATAACGGTCAATGACCAACATGCCGGGCGACTCGACTTCAACTGCCTGCCATTTCATAGCTTTCATCTCTGCTGCGGTAGGCATCGTTTCAGGGTCTTGCTTTTCTACATCGAAGACTTCGGAAAGCTCCCACTTCGGAAGGATTCCAGCAGTGAAAGGCTGCGCTTTTCTCTCGGGTCTGTCGCCCACAGACTCAACTTTGTAGGTGAAGTTTGAGAAGTACCCGCCGTTTGCGCCGGCCCACAGTCCTACAGAACCACGACTGTAGCCGCGCTTCAAATCTTCGATGATCAGAAGAGGCTTTTCTGCGTTATTGAAATAGACTTTTCCGCCAGGTCCTGAAATCTCTATACGCACATGAACCCATTGTTTGAGCGGAAAATCGACTGCGGTGGTGAAGCCTTTGCCGCTGTACAACTGCCAGGCAGCCGCGCCATTAAACGATGGCGTATATTGCACAGCATCTTCAAGTCCGCTTTTATGAGGGCGAAAATAGACAATCTCGTGATCCTCTGTGTTCTCGAACCTGAAAACGATGCCAACAAATGACCGTAGAGTTGGAGCCGCAATATCAACTTCGATGACGCCATTTTCGAAGACAACATCTTTCAAAAATGCAAAGCCGGATGTCAGGTAGAGACTCTTGCGACCGAGATGATCTTCCTTGCGACCTTTCGGGTCTTTGACCTGCCATTGGTCAGAATCGAAAGGCACAGTTTGCGAATGAACCTGAATAGATAATGTCAGAACGCACAAAAAAGCTGTCGCCAAACACCTGAAATATTTCGCCATAAATAACCTCATAGATAGAATGATTTTTTCACGAACAGGCGAAGCTTATTACAAAGCATCAGAGGCTGTCTTGAACGTTCTTGCTATTTTGTATGTACTGCCCGGGGGTTACGACAACCAGTCGTTTGAAGTGACGTGTGAGGTGGCTCTGATCGGCAAAACCAGTTTCAGATGCGACTTGCGAAATTGCCAGGCCCTGCCGGAGAAGCGCTTTCGCTTTCAGCACTCGTAGCTGTGTCTGAAAGGCGTGAGGCGGCATACCGAACTGTTCAGAGAAGACTCGACTGAAATGAAAGGGACTCAGGGTTGCAAGGCGCGCCAGCGTTTCTAACGAAACATTCTCCGCAAAATGTTCGACCAGATAGTCGCAGGCGCGTTTGACAGCCTGGCGCTCCAAACCATAAGCACGCGGCGTGGAACGGTTCTCTGCAAAACGAACGATCAATCCTGTGAGCAAGTCCAGGAGCAAGACCTGTCTCTCAAGACTCGATGAGGATTGCTCAAGCGCGGCGTGCAAATTCAAATACTGCCCAATCAAATCTTCATCGAAGACCACAGCCGTGGGGAAAAATGGCAGCCCTTGGTCTTTCCCATAGACTTCGTTTGCCGCATAGCGCATCAATTCCGCATCTACGAAGATCGTCCGGTAATTACAACCGACGCCGTCGTAGCAGCGATTTGCGTGTACCTCTCCGGGATGAACCATAAATAGGCTGATGGGCGGGGTCTGCAAACTACGACCTCGATAATTTAGTTCACTGGGACCTGATTGTATGAAGCAAAGTTGATACTCTTCATGCCAGTGACGCGGCACAGGGCGAGCCACGGAAAAGCCTCGCCTGAGTTCAAGCTGAGTCAAATCGTGCGGTCGCCAGACCTTGATGACTTCGCGTCTTTGGTTCAATTCCATTTGCTTATTTTCTAAATTTCGTTGCCCTGCGACGGAAAGATCAAATACCAGTAGAGGGCAATTTCCTCTGTGCCCGGATTCATCCCCTGATATAAATAGCTGTCAAAACCGCCTAAGGCAAAGCCACATTGCTCATAGAGTCGGCAGGCCGCGACGTTGATATTCTGTGTTTCGAGCATCACTCCGGGCAGTTGCCTGTCGCTTGCCCACTTGATTGCCTGCTGTAAAAGTTTTTGCCCTATGCCCCGCCTTCTAAACCTGGTGTCAACAATGAGGTCTTCGATGTAAGCATAGTGATTCCAATGTCGGCTCACTCTGATTTGACCGGCGATCTGTTGCTCTACGTAGGCTAAGAAAATGATCTGGCTGGGATTATCAATATAGGCAGCGTAGTCAACATTGTCCACAGGATAATGTTTCTGATAAGGCGGCGTCTTGATGATGGTGTAGTGAATCGTGTCGTTTTCGGCGGATATAACCAGCCTGGAGTCGGTGAAAAAAGCGCCATCGCATTGGTTCACATCTGCGAGGCGTTGGGTATCAATCTCCTTGATTGTGATTTCCACGGCACTCATCTTTCTTTTCGTAGCACGACAACCATGACTTTGCATTTACCACTTACTTTGCTGCCATCGCCTCGATTTCCAGTTTCCATTTCGGGTCGAGCAACTGGCAGCAGACCACCGTTAAGGCCGGTTGATGATCGCCCAGATACTTGACACGCAGGCTTACGTTGGCTTCATCGTACTCAGGGCTTGCCAAATAGGTTCGCAGCGAGACCAAGTCTTCATAGTCCATCTCAGCCGACCGCAAGATTGTACGAAGATGCTGCCAGATGATTTCGCCCTGTTCTTCAAAAGAGTCCGGCATGGTTTTGCCATCGGCGAGGTAGCCGTTGAGACCACTGATAATCAGTAGCCTGGCATCGCCGCGAATTTCCGTGGCGTGACTATAGCAGCGATAGGGAGGAAATACTCCTTCGGGATTGTGCTTGATTACTGGCATTTGAGGTTCTCCTTTTTGTCGTGAAGCGCGTGGTCAGCAGTATTAGAGCGGGCGACCCTGGCTCCACATCCAGATAAACTTGCGGATACGCGCCTCCGTTCCAACTCACTTGTCAGTGGAACTTCCCCAGATCGCCGGGATCAATTTTACGTCGGACGATTTCACGCCTGTTCACTAAATCATAGGCGATTAGCCAATAGTCGGTGCGCAATAATGCCTCAGACCAGTAGACATAGAGAATGTTCTCAGCAACCCTGATTTCCCCGACATGGCTGTAATCAACGGATTCATAAAGGCGGTGCTCGTCTTCCTCACCTATGTATTTAATCCATGCAACTCCAGGGTGTGGAGGTGCCCATACTCGAACGGTAGTTTGCCTTTCAGGCACATAAACCTGAAATTCCCATCCCTTATCATCCTTGCTCTTTACCCTATCTCTGAGCTGCGCCTGTTGAAAGTTGCTGATCAATTCGCGGTACTCCCTGTTGCGAATGATAATGGGGGGCCACCCAGAGAGCCCTACCCACACAACTCCTGCGACGGCAGTAATGAGAATGGCAGGTATCAAAATAAGCAGTTTGGCTTTCATAAGCGCACCGCAAATACTTTGCGCATCTTCAATGCGCCGGATGTTTGATTTACGAGTCCTGACGTCTCACGCATTGCTATCTACACATCTTTTTCGCCGCGTAGCGACGGTTGAATTGATTGCACGCCTGGCTCAACCGTCGCTACGCGACGCCCTTTCTTTGGCATCACCTTGATGCAGGCTTTGAAAAACCTGCCTAAACTCATCTTGCCGCTACGCGGCAGGGCGGCAAAAGAACCAACCATATATTGTGTAGATACCCAGGCATTTCACATCTGGATACCTTACTTTGTGCCGCTTCGCAGCTCAAAAGAATCTTCAAACAGCTTTTAGTCATCCTTATCGAGTAGGCGCTTTCGTGATGCGCCGTTTTTACTGATGATGGTTCCGGTTCGCTTGTTTGCCCTCTCTTCCCGCTCTTCCTCTTCGTCATCGTCTTCAAGCATGCCTTCGCGCATCGCATCAAACGCCGGGAGTCTGGCGATCTGTGGCATAGGGGAATCCGCGCCGCGAACCGAAAACCAGATGATTTCGTTTAGGACCCGCGCATCAGCCATGTCCGCGTGCTCCATGTCTTGTTCGTCGGTACGTTTCATCCAGTAAATCATCGCTGTAGTGGTCGGCGGCGGCGTGATCAAATTATTCAAAGAGACTTCCGGCAAAACCGCTTTGAAAGGTCTGAGGTCGGCTCTCTCTTGAAATATATCAATTGGCGCGGAGGTCGCATCGAGTTGATTCATTGGCTCCACACCCAGCAAAACTTCCATCGTGCGAATCAAACTCACAGTGTTGTGGAATTCGTGAACGAGTGCGCCCGGTCTGTTATAGGCGCTGATGACGAGCGCGGGTGAACGATGCGCGTCAACGTGATCTGGACCGTCTTGCGCGTCATCTTCCAATATGAAAATCGCCGTGTCTTTCCAGTAAGGACTGTTCGACACGGCTTCTACTAAACGCCCTACAGCGTAATCATTTTCGGCTACAAAAAATTGTGGCGTCGGTCTGCCAACAGCCAACCCAGAGGTGTGATCGTTTGAGAATCGCAGCATGGAAAAATTGGGCATCCGGTCGCCCTTGCCTGCTTCACGGTCTGCAACGTACGAGTTGAATTCTTCGAGCCAGGCGCTCAAACGTGAGTTGCCGCGAAACTTTTCTTCGCTATGTGCGGGAGCAATCAAGGGGTCAATTCTGCCGCTTGATTCTTTCGCGGCGCGGTACGAATCCGTCGTCATCGAATCAGGCGTGTCCTGATCATAATTGCGAAACGTCGTGCTGTGATGACCTTCTAAAGACTTCTTCGTAGGGAAGGTTGACACCGTCGGCGAAATATCCGGGTAAGACTTTGCGCGATTATCGTTCACCTCATCCACATCGGCTTTCGAGAGCGTCATGATGAACTCGCCGTAGTTGCGATAAGTCAACCCTGCGCGCTTGACAGCATCCCACAAGTACAGCGTTTCGGGTTCGCCAACATCGCGAGAACCATTCAAATAAGGAATGTAGCGGCGTATGACGTCGGCTATATCGCTGGCTTCAACTGGCTTGTTGAAAAACGGTGCGGTTCTTCTATTGGGTCCAAAACTGGGCAAGCGATTGAAGCCTTCGTAATCATAGGTACGTCCGCGTCCCGAATAATCCCAGCGGTAGGCTTTGTCAACATAATCATTCGAGAAAGCTGCTGTTGACCAGTTATGCCCGTCCGGACTGGCTTCTGCGTTGACGAAGAAACGGTCAAGCAGGCCGAATCGCAAAGCCAGAGCGCGATGATTGGGCGTGATGTTTTGCGGTGTCTGCCCGCTGATTTGCGCCGCGCTTCCCGCGCCGAAAATCGCTAACGACTCCTCGCCATCGGCAGACTGTCCGTTGCCAGCGGTCTTCAGGTCGCCAAACACCTGATCGTAGGTGCGATTCTCTTTGATGATGTAAATGATGTGTTTGATTGGCGAAGCGCCGCGAAAGAGTCTGGTTTTCACTTGTCCAATCAAATTGTTGTTACGCATAACAGATTGCGTGTGTTGCGCCAGTTGCCGGTCATTGGGTTCGCCGACCATGCTGATGTTGCCTGAAATGACAGAGATGATGTATTGTCCGCCGCGTCCATTGCGACCTGCGGTTGTAGGGTATCTGTCATTGGCAATGTTGGGTGCGCGGCCAGAGTTATTCACCACCAGAGACGAATTTTCAACGCCTGTGCCTTTGCCATTGCCTATAAACACGAGGCGATTGGCAACAGCAACAGCCGAAGGATACTGCCCTGTGGGCAAGAAGCCGCGAACTTTGCTGCGCGATTCGGTTTTCCTGGCTTCGCCCACCGCTCCGCCTTGCGACTCGGCAGAGAGCGCGACGACGGCAACGGAATTGCTGTGCGCGTTGGCAACATAAAGCGTTGCGCCGTCGGCGCTCAAAGCTAAGCTTTCGGGGCTGCTGCCTATGGGTTGACCTTCTGCGAGTTTCACGCTGATGCGCTCGACCAATTTATCGGTTGCCGTGTTGATGACAGAAACCGTGTCGGCGTTTGAATTGACAACGTAGAGCCTGGTGCGCGAAGCGTTCAAAATCATTGCCGTAGGGTGACGGTCAACCGCTATGCTTGATGTCATCTTTTCCGTGCGCGGGTCTACAACTGCAATTGTGCCATCGTTCCAGCAAGAGACATAGACTTTGGCTGTCGCAGAACCATCACGAGAAGGCAGAGCAACGACGCCGTAAGGATAGATGAAAGCCTCTTTGTTTTCGCGGTGTAAATCAATCCGCGTAAGCTTTCTGTCGGTGCGAAGATTGCTGATGATGCCTAAAGAATCGGCTAAATTGTTGGCGACGAAAAGCGTATTGCCATCGGGGCTGATCGCCAATCCCGTCGGATATACAGGCGCGACATCATCGTTATATCGCGGCGTTGGAGCGTGTGTGGCAAGGCTTTTCAAATCTATAAATGGGGCGGTGATTTGCGTGTCAGGACCGTTTGAAGGCGGCGAAATTGGCGCGCGCTCATTCGGTTTAAACTTAAACATCCAGACCTTATTTTCAAATCCGCCTGCCACATACAGCGTGTACGCACCATCAGCGTCAGTTTGCGGCGCGAAGACTACACCAACGTTGGCGCTCTGCGGCACAGGAAAATAGACGTTTTGAATGACGATCGGAGCAGGTTTCGCGTTGAGGTCTATGACGGCGAGCGATTGTTGCGCGCGATTGGTAGCCGCATTGAATTGAATGCCGAAGCCGCTGTTGACGGCTATCAAAAAGCGTCCGCGTTTGTCCGTGCCAGTGGTGTCAGGGCTGCGAACGAAATCAACAGGCAG